>JBDNGP010000045.1:0-98467 GCA_041689265.1 Verrucomicrobiota bacterium | reverse complement strand
GTCGAGCTGGGCAGCGAACTCTCCATAGGAACCGAAGCGCGGATCGTAAAACTCATCGGGCTCGCCATTCCAAACCTTGGTGACACCGTCGAGCACACTCCAGCCCGGTCCCGTTCCATACGAATGGTTGGAGAGGCGCAATCCGAAATCAACGCTTGCATCGGCCATTTCATCGGTATCGCTATCTTCGTCACTTGCCAGCACAACCGCCGTGTTCGCCATTCCCTCGGCGTTGGCGGAAAGACCGGCCGCCGCGATGGTTCCGGCCATTTCGGTGGCATGATACCGGAAGTTTGTGCTGGAGCCGGTGTCGTCCACGTAAATCAAGCGGGCGATTCCGCCGTTGTTGAATTCAGCGTGGTTGGTTCCCGGCACGCTCGGCTCCCACATGCCGACCAATTGAGGCGTCACGTTTAACGGGTAGCCGACGGGAGCGTTTGTCTTCGCCTTCCAGGTGCCGATGGATTTGGCCGCGTTGATGTTCAGCGGCCCCACCACACCGAGCTGCCCGTCGCGAAAGACCACTCGCAGTCCGGCGCTCGCGTAGAAATCAAGAATTTCCTTCGGCACCATGCGACGGACAGTTTCCTTTTCTTCGGCGTTTGCCTTCCTTGTTTCCGCCGCCCATGCTTTCAGCTTCCGGTCACGGAGCGCATTATCCTCGGTCTTCCGTTGGCGCTCGGCCAGCTCGGCGGACACGAGCCGTTGTTTCAACGCCAGATCTTCCGGCCCGGGTGCCGGAGCGCTGTGCAGGTAGGGGGCGAAGATCTCGCGGTTCCTTCGCCAGACTTCCTCCTGCGCCTTTCGCTGAGCGGCCAGTTCCTCGGGCGTCGGCTCGTGCGGAGGCACGTACGGCGGAAGGTTCGGAATGGGCGGCCCGTCCTGGGCGGGAACGCTGGCAATGCCCGCCGCCAGAACGGCCAGCAGCACGACGTGAATCTTGAGCGAGTTTACTGCCCTCAGATACAAGCTTGAGGGAACCGACATGGTTTGGTTTTCATGGGTTCTTTTTGGTTGTTTTTTGGTTTCTGTCTTGGTCCGGAGATTTTCCGGATCAAATTCAAACTCCTCCCAGAAAGAAAAGAAAGGGCGCGAACCCGCGCACTTTCTCTCGAGGCACGACCAAGCGCCCACACCGAAAGCGTACAGGCCGCGCCGATGGGCGCGCGCCTGGCTGATCTCGGTGTTTGGAATTGGTCGTTTCCGGAAGAGACGGATAGCCAGAGCTATCGCAAAATTGTTTGTTGTTTTGGGTTACATGGTGATGCCTCGGTTGAGCGTGCTATTTCTGCCGGAGCCCATCCCGATGAGCGAGCCAAAGTTGCCAAAATTGCCGTAAAGGAATCCGGACCGAGTTGCGACCGCTTTGAGAACAACACATCTGACTAGACGGGCGCAAACCGCCTCCATATTCTCCGCCGCCTATGGCCAGTTCAAAGAAACCGTTGGTGGCTGTCCTGATGGGCAGCCAGTCAGATTGGGAAGTCATGAAGAATTCCTGCGATCAGCTGGATGCGCTCGGCATCCCCAACGAAGCCCAAGTGATCTCCGCGCATCGCGCCACCGATGTGCTGATGGAATACGTCGCCGCCGCGCCCAAACGCGGCGTGGAAGTATTCATCGCCGGGGCCGGAATGGCGGCCCATCTCCCCGGAGTCATTTCGGCCAAGACCGACCTGCCCGTTCTCGGCGTGCCGCTGAAGGGCGGGATGATGGACGGCCTGGACGCGCTCCTGGCCATCGTTCAAATGCCGGGGGGTGTTCCGGTCGCAGCGTTTGCGGTTGGAAAAGCCGGTGCGAAGAACGCCGCGCTCACCGCCGCCGCGATTCTTGGAAACAAGTATCCGGCGATCAAGAAGGCCTACCAAAAATTCCGCGCCGACCAGACGCGCGCTGTTCTCTCGAACCGTACACCCGGCCAAAAATAGTTCCCGTTCACTTTCAATCGAATTGAGACGGCCCGGACGAAAATCCGGGCCGTTTTTCGTACTGACAACGTGCGCGTTTCCGTCCCGGCAACCGACCTGCTAAGCCAACCCCTGAATTGCGTGTCGTGCGCCGGTCCTCCAGACACTGGCTCAATCTGGAACATCTATGCCTTATAATGCGGAAATCAGCCGGGCGAACCCGAGTTGCTTTGTCTTCCTGATCGATCAATCGGGATCGATGGTGAATGCCATCGCGGGCAGCGACGGCAAACGCAAGTGCGACAGCGTCGCCGACGCGATCAACCGGCTGCTGCAAAACCTCGTGGTGAAATGCGCGCGCGGTGAGGGCGTCAGGAATTTTTACGAAGTCGCCGTGATCGGTTATGGGGAAACAGTTTCACCGGCATTCAGCGGACCGCTCGCGGGTCGTAGACTCGTGCCGTTGAGCGACATCGCGGAATCGCCCGCACGCATTGAGGAACGCCGTCGGGTGGTCGAGAACGGCGATGGCAACCGCACCGAGCATCTCGTGAAATTTCCCATCTGGTTCGAGCCTTCCGCGAAAGGGCTGACGCCGATGGGCGAGGCTCTCGACGGGGCGCGGACGTTGTTGGAACCGTGGGTGAGCGAACATCGCAGTTCATACCCGCCGATCGTGATCAACATTTCGGACGGCGCGGCGACAGATACCGGTCCGGAACCGCAGGCCGGTTCCCTGCGTCAGCTGGCAACCGACGACGGCGAAGTGCTGCTCTTCAACTGCCACATCTCGGAGAACGGCAGCGAACCGGTCGCGTTTCCGGCCGAGAAAAAGGAGCTGCCCGACGAGTTCGCGCGCACGTTGTTCGACGTGTCGAGTCCGCTTCCTGAAAACCTCGCGGAACAGGCCCGCGCCGAGGGGTTGAATCTGGAGCCCGAATCGCGCGGGTTCGCCTTCAATGCCGATCTGACGGAGCTCATCCGGTTTCTCGATCTCGGGACGCGTTCGAGCCAGCTCAAATAGCCGCGCCGCATGGAACCCGACGTCCTAACTTTCGGAGTTTCAAAACTCGGCAACAGCGCCGAGGAATACGAGGACGCGGTTTCCAGTTCCAGCGAGGGCCGTCGTTTTGCGATTGCCGACGGCGCGACGCAGACTTCATTTGCGGACCGTTGGTCGCAGATTGTTTCACTGGAATTCATCATGAACCCGCCTTCGGATGAACCCCTCGACAAACGGTGGACCAAATGGCTGCTGCCGTTGCAAGAGGCGTGGTCGTCGGGAATCCCGTGGGACACGCTCCCGTGGTTCGCGGCTGAAAAAGCCCGGGCGGGCGCTTGCACCACATTGCTCGCGCTGGAATTCACGCCGAGCTCAACGACGAACGACGGACCCGGCCGAACCCTGTGGCGACGGATGCTGGGAGTCGCCAAACCCGCCGCCATGAACTGGCGTGCGGAGGCCGTCGGGGATTCATGCTTGTTCCACGTTCGTGACGACCGGCTGATCCGCTCGTTTCCTCTCGAACGGCCGACGCAGTTCACGCACAGCCCGGCGCTCTTCACGACCAACCCCGGCCAGAATGCGCTCGTGTGCAAACACATCAAAACCCTGAAGGGCGACTGCCAGCCGGGCGATCTGTTTTTGCTGATGACCGACGCGCTGGCAAAGTGGTTTTTGCAGCGACACGTGGTCGGCGAAAAACCCTGGCAAACATTGCGCGAAGTAAACGACGAAATGATGTTCAACCTATTTGTCATCCAACAACGGGACGAAGGCCGCATCGACAACGATGACACCACGTTGATGATCATCCGGTGGCCGGAACAGGAAGGCGCAAACTCATGAGATGGCCCAATCACGCGGACTACGCGGAAATGATCCAGAATCCTGCGGTGTGCTTCGAGCAACCGGGGTTGCAGAACACTGCGGCGGCGACCACTCCACTAGGCCTCCCGCGAGCGCTGTCCGGGAATTTCGCGAGCGTTTACGAGGTCTCGAACGACCGTGAAACATTCGCGGTGCGGTGCTTCATTCGCCAGGTGACAAACCAGAAAACCCGTTACGCCGCGCTGGAC
This sequence comes from Verrucomicrobiota bacterium, assembly GCA_041689265.1. GTDB lineage: Bacteria > Verrucomicrobiota > Verrucomicrobiia > Limisphaerales > RI-55 > JBDNGP01. The sequence goes on along the minus strand of JBDNGP010000045.1, from coordinate 94,481 downwards.
AAGTTTCTCTCGAAGCTGGATCTGCCGTTCATGGTGCCGTTCGAGTACATCACGCGCGGCATTCGCGTAAACGAGGACTGGTATCCGATCGTGAAAATGGACTGGGTCTCCGGCGATCCGCTGCACACCTACGTCGAACAGAATCTGAACCAACCCGCACAGATCGAGTTGCTCAGCATCAACTGGAGGGAGCTGGTCCGGACGCTGGAAGAACACGAGATCGGCCACGGCGACCTACAACACGGAAACGTGCTGGTGACCTCCGCCGGACAGTTGAAACTGGTCGACTATGACGGCGTGTTCGTGCCGCCGTTTGCGGGCGGTAAAAGTCCCGAGTTGGGCCATCCGAATTATCAGCATCCGCTGCGCACGCCGGAATTTTACGACGAACGGTTGGATCGTTTCACGGCGCTCCTGATATATCTGAATTTGAAGGCGGTGTTGGCGGAGCCCCGCCTGTGGAAGGAATTTCACACCGGCGACAACCTGCTGGTGTCGGCCTTCGACCTGCGCACTCCCTCCAGCTCAAAACTCTGGCCGCGCCTGTTGGACTCACCGGACGACGAAGTCCAAAAGCTGACCGTTTTTCTCACCGATTTCCTGAAAGTTCATCCCCTCAACGTTCCCGATCTGGAGACCATTCTGGAGTCATCAATTCGCGGGATTGTCATTCCCAAGGCTTTCAAATTTGCCGCCGCCGAACCGGTGCCGCTCGCGAAACAGGCGGGAGCCGCAAAGGAGAAACCGAAACCGGTCGAAGCACCGCCTGCGGCACGGCGGCCCGTAAAATTTTTCGAGATCGCCGGATGGAGCGCGATCATTTTTGCGGTATTAGCACTCGTTCCCACGTTGCGCCTGATTGGCGGGACCGGAGCACTTCTTTTTGCGGTGATCAGTCTGTTGTTGCCCGGCAAACGAATTCACTACGGTCGTGGCCTCGCCGTGCTCGCCCTGTGTGTCGGGCTGTTTCGAATGGTTGATGATCCGGGCCTGGAAGTCGCCGCGCGAAAAACAGAACCGATGCACCTCCCAGTCTCTATCACGCCATCCGCCTCGTCCGACAAATCGTCGCCAACAGCCGATCCAGCAGACGGCGCCGATGAGTCCGTTGTAGAATTGGCGGGGGAGGACCTGATGAATCCAGCCCTCGAACCACCGGGCGACGTCGAGCCACAGTCGATTTCGCTGTCTCTGATTGAGCCGGCGGAACGTCCCGTAGTCCGTCCGGTTATGACCTGGACAGCGCATCGACAGGCGGTTTCGTCGATGGCGTTCACCGGCGACGGCCGTCATTTGATCACCACGTCTGCCGATCAGGTTCTTTCCATCTGGAATCTACAGAACCAGTCGGAAGTTCATACCGTCACGAACCTTACCGAACCGATACTTTCCATCACAACGCTGACCAACTCCGGCATTTTCGCGACCGCCAACCGCACCGCCAATTTGCAATGGTGGAGCGTCGACGGGGGAATGCCCTTGAAGCAACTTCAGCTCAGCGAGAACTCATTGTTTCCGCCGACCGTCTCAAAGGACGGACATCTCATTGCGACCGCCGGGGAGGACCGGCGGAGTGTCGCGTTGTATCGTGACGGTTCGCCGACGGTTTCCGACAGTATCAGCGGATTCAGCAGCTGGGTGAAGGCCGTTCATTTCTCCGACGACAACCGGCTTGTCGCCGTGTTGAGTTACGACGATACGATCAGCATACGAAATGCCCGGTCGGGAACCATCATCCAGACGTTCAGTTATCCAGATGCCGACATCCAGCAGATCGAATGTTCGCCGGATGGCTTACGGCTGGTCGCGTTGGGCAGCACCGGCCGGATGCGGGGCTGGAACATTTCTACCGGCCAATTGTGCGCCAACGCGACGGTTGAAACCGGCGGAATTGCCACCGCCCGTTTCTCGCGGGACGGCCAGTGGATCATCGTCGCCACCGGAACCGGTGGCATTCATTGCATGTATTCAAGCAATGGTCTGATTCGGACTCCTAAATTGTCCAGCCAAACGCCGTTCACGACATTGGCGGTCTCCCCCGACGCCGAAATGGTGGCAACCGGGAACAACCGGGGTGAAGTCATCCTGTGGAATACTGTGGATTTGGTCGGGAATTCAGCCGTTCAAATGGCACGTCCCTAGTTAGTTGTTGAGGAACAGAAGGTTACAAAATCATTGCGTCATCACACCGGATTGTGGCTTCATCTTTTGGTGCTTGTCACCAACGCGGCGGACGGCGGCAGGTGCATTATTGATATTTAGTCATTTGCGAAAGCCGCATGAATGTGAAATGGGTATGGCTCACCGGCAGCTGAAGGTATTTTTTACCGGACGAGTGCAGGGCGTCGGATTCCGATACACCGCAAGGTCCCTCGCAACTGGATTTGAAGCAACCGGCACTGTGTGTAATCTGCCTGATGGCCGGGTTGAATTCACCGCTGAGGGCGCCGTCGCAGAGCTGGAAGCCTTTCTGGAGGCAATTCGAAGTTCGGCAGTGGGTCGGTTTATTCGTCAGGAAGAAGTGCTCTGGAACGATGCAACCGGCCAGTTCCGTGGTTTTGAAATTGCCCGATAGTTTTATAAAAAGCTGAAATGAAGTACGCAATTATTGCTGACATACACGCTAATCTAGAAGCGTTTACCGTCGTTCTCGAAGACATGAAAAACCAGCAGTGTACCAGTGTGGCCTGTCTGGGGGATATCGTTGGTTACGGTGCTAATCCAAAGGAGTGCCTGGATATTGTCCGGGAGATGAACATTCCCGTCGTCAAGGGGAACCACGACGAATACTGCTCGATCGACGGACAGCTCGAAGGGTTCAATCCGCACGCCGCGCACGCCGTGGAATGGAGTCGTCACCAACTCACCGAGGAAGATCGTCAGTGGTTGCGTGACCTGAAGTATCTACGACTGGTCAACGCCTTCACCATCGTTCACGCGACGCTCGACGGACCGCAGCGCTGGGGATATGTCTTCGACAAGCTCGCCGCCGCCGCGAGCTTCACCTATCAGAACACCAGCGTCTGTTTCTTCGGCCACACCCATGTGCCGGTCGCGTTCATTCGCGACACCGTGGTTCGCGGAGGCACCTATTCAAAATTCAAGGTCGATCCGGGCCGCAAATACTTTGTGAACGTCGGCAGCGTCGGCCAGTCGCGCGACGGTGTGGCGAAGGCGACTTACGTCATCTACGACATGATCGAGAACACGATCGAACTTCGCCGGCTTGATTACGACATTCCGAAGGCCCAGGCGAAGATCCGCGCCGCCGGACTGCCGGATCGTCTCGCGGACCGTCTCGCGGTCGGCAAGTAAACAGTGCTCACGAAATACTTTTCAAAACCGGCGCCTTTTTCGCGCCGGTTTTTTTGTGTTCAGGCGCACCCTTCAGCAGCTCCAAACTTGCTTCCGGGTTCCCGGTCATGCGAGCGTTCTTGAAAGCGCATGATTCGATCGATGGTTTTCAAAACTCAGGGACGGTTGCACAGCCAGAACATCGATGTCTTCCTGATGCCGACGTTGCTGGCGGACACGAATCTTTTCTTGTGGGTCGATCTGGACAATCCGACGCCCGAGGAAAACAAGGCGGTGCTGGAAAATGTGTTTCATTTTCACCCGCTTTCAATTGAAGACTGCGTTCACGAAAACCAGTCGCCCAAGGTTGAGGAATACCTTCCAAAAGAGGACGACAAATTTGCGCCCTACCTGTTTCTCGTCGTTCACGCGGTCAACTACCTCCGTAAAGACGGTGTCTTCGCCACCTACGAATTGAATTTTTTTCTCGGTCGCAATTTCATCGTCACCTGGCATGAGCAACCGAACCGGGGAATCAATGAAATGGCGGAGCGAGCGCTCCGCGGATCGAAGCGTTTTGCGCGGGCGCCGGACCGGATCGCGCACACCCTGCTCGACTGGATTGTTGACAACTACCGGCCCGCGCTAGAGGAGCTTTCACTGGAAATTGCAGAGCTGGAGGAGACGGTCCTGCGGGCGCCGGACAAGTCCGCGCTCAACAAGTTGATCGCGTTGAAAAAAGAGGTGCTTCATCTGCGCCAGATCATCACGCCGCAGCGGGAGGTGCTGGGTCGATTGGCACACTCCGAGTTCAAGCTGATTCGCAGCCAGATGATTCCCTACTACCGTGACGTTTACGACGGGCTCCTTAGAATCTACGACATGGCCCAGGCCTACACCGATTCGCTGACGTCGATACTTCAGGTGTACCTGAGCATGAGTTCAAACCAGACCGGCGACGTGGTGAAACTGCTGACGCTGATCACGATCATCACGACGCCGATCATGATCGTGGGCACGTGGTATGGAATGAACTTTCAGGACATGCCGGAAATCCATAATTCGAACGGCTATCTGATCGCCGGATCCCTGACGATTTTCTTCACGATCGCCACGTTCTGGTACTTCAAGCGGAAGAAATGGTTCTGATCGATGAGCGCCGCCAAGAGCAGTTTTCTGGATCGTGTGCTGGGCCGGATCGGCCGTCTTGATCAACAGGGGTTGCAGACGGTCATCGAACGTCTGGCCCGCGAACGGTCGTTCCTCGAAACCCTCTTCAACACGATCGAAGACGGCGTGCTGGTGATCGATGAGGGCGGCAAGATTCTCTATTTCAATCAGGCGGTTTCGGACCTGATCGGGCTGAAAGCCCACGAATCCGAGGGCAAGAACATCAGTCGATTTCTTCCCGACCTCGACTGGAATCATCTTTTGAAACGGACGAGTGGAAAGAACAATACCAGCGTGGCCCGGCACGAGTTCGAGGTATTCTACCCGCGCCAGCGCTTCATCCGGCTTTATGCCGCCCCGTTGGAAACCGACCGCGAAAACAGCGCCGGCGTCGTTCTCATTCTGCACGACGCGACCGAGGCGCGACAGAAGACCTTCGACGCCATCGAAAGCGAACGCATCCAGGCGCTGACACTGTTGGCAGCGAGCGTGGCCCACGAAATCGGCAATCCGCTGAACGCGCTCTCCATTCATCTTCAATTGATGGAGCGCGAGATTCGCAAACTGGAGACTCTGGGAAAAGAGTTGGGCGGAGACGGTCGCCCGGCGAGACAGACACAGCGGGACGTCGCGGAAATCAGCGACCGGTTGGGGAAATTTCTGAACGTGTCCAAGGGTGAGATCACCAGACTCGACTACATCGTCACGCAGTTTCTTCAGGCCATTCGCCCGACCGCGCCCCAGCTCAAACAAGCCTCGCTCAATGATGTCGTGAGCGAAACCCTCGAACTGTTGCAACCAGAACTGGACAACCGCGCACTGGACGTGAAGCAAACCCTCGCACCGAAGCTGCCGAAAGCCTCGATGGACGCCGGGCAGATGAAGCAGGCACTCGTGAATCTGGTGAAAAACGCAATGCAGGCCATGACCAAGACCGGTGTACTCACACTGGGCACCGGCACGTCCGGCGAAGGTGTGTGGGTTAGTGTTTCCGACACCGGCGGAGGAATTCCGCAGGAGCAGATCAATCATATCTTCCAGCCGTTCTTCACCACGAAAAAGACGGGCAGCGGTCTCGGCCTGATGATTGTGCAGCGCATCGTTCGCGAACACGGCGGACGCATCGAGGTGGAAAGCAACGTCGGGAGCGGCACGACGTTCAGGATCTGGTTCCCTCTGCACGAACGCCAACCGCGGCTTCTGAAGGCATGATCGAACCGGCAAATGAGTTGCGTCCACTGCAACGGTCTGTTCTCGTCCCCGCCGTAAAAACAATGAGCAGCGCCACGCCTGACAGTTTGTTCTACTCGCCCGATTCCTACGTGGACCGGATAAATCACGCCGACCTGTTTTCAGCGGAGCAACCGTTGGAGGTTGAGATCGGCTCGGGCGACGGTTCGTTTCTCGTGCATTACGCGGCAGCACATCCGGAGCTCAACTTGATCGGCGTGGAAAGGCTGCTCGGCCGGATCCGGAAGATTGATAAACGCGGACGACGCGATCGGTTGACCAACCTTCGACTGATGCGGATCGAAGCGAACTACTTCGTTCGCTATCTCCTGCCGCTCAATTCCGTCAATGCGTTTCACATCTATTTTCCCGATCCCTGGCCCAAAGCGAAACATGAAAAGAACCGCCTCATCCAGCCGCCATTTCTTGATCTCCTTGCGGAGGTGTTGAAGCCCGGCGGGCTAGTTTATCTGCGAACGGACAACATCCCTTACTACGCGCAGATGTTGGAAGTATTTGGAGCGGCGGAACAGTTTGAATCAGCTGAAACTCCGGCGGGACTAAAGTCGGTGATCACCGATTTCGAATCGGGGTTCAACGCGCAGGGAATCTCAACCAACTACGCGACCTACCGGCTCCCGAAGTAGGATCGCACCTTCGATCCGTCGCCATGGACCACGAAAGGCAGCAACACTTCAAGCCATCAGGTTGCCGTCGCTGTTCGGCGTTTCCAAACATGTCCGGCAACAAAGAGGAACATTGACGGTTTCAAGGCGCGTGTTACTTTGAGCGCGTGAACAGCGGCTCGCGCAACTATTTTGGATACTGGTTTGGCTGGTTTTTTAACCGGCAAACCTGCGCGTGAAGCTGTCTTGAGATTACTTAGATGACAAACAACCGCAGGATTCCTCCTGCGGTTTTCTTGTGGGCGGAATTCGGCACAACTAGGGCAAAACAATGATCGTCGTACTCAAACCCAGACTGACAAAAAAAGAAGAAGCCGCAGTGCTCAAGGAGATCCGGAAGCTCGGCTACAAACCACACATCATGCGCGGCGTCGCCCGCACCGTCATCGGCGCGATCGGAGACGAACGCACGCATCACACCCTGGAAACACTCACCGCCTGGCCGCAGGTCGAGAGCGTGATGCCGATCCAGAAACGTCACAAACTGACAAGCCGCGAAGCGCACGCCGAGAACTCCGAGGTGCGGATCAACGATCAGGTCGCGATCGGTGGAAACACCTTCCATGTGATGGCCGGACCGTGTTCCGTCGAAGGCGAGAAACAGATCATATCAACGGCGGAAGCCGTCAAGGCGGCGGGTGCCACCATTCTGCGCGGCGGAGCATTCAAGCCGCGCACTTCGCCCTATGAATTCCAGGGTCTTGGCTTGAAAGGGCTCAAACTGCTGGCCAAGGCGCGGAAAGAAACCGGCCTGCCGGTCATTACCGAACTGTTGTCTGAGAATCACGCGGAGATGGTCGCCGAGTACGCTGACATCCTCCAGATCGGCACGCGCAACGCACAGAACTTCCAGTTGCTGATCGCCGCCGCGAAGACGGGTCGTCCCGTTCTTCTGAAGCGCGGCCTCTCGATGAAAATGGAAGAGTGGTTGCTGGCCGGCGAGTACGTGCTCGCCAATGAAAACAACAAGCTGCTGTTCTGCGAGCGCGGCATTCGCACGCACGAAACCTACACCCGCAACACGCTGGACCTGTCCACCATTCCGATCATCAAACAGGAATCCCACTGCCCGATCGTCATCGATCCGAGCCAGGGCTGCGGTCGCGCGGATCTGGTAACGAGCCTGTGCAAAGGCGCTGCGGCTATGGGCGCGGACTCGCTGCTCATTGAAGTTCACCCGAATCCGGCGGAGGCATGGAGCGACGGCGCGCAACAGCTCAACATCGAGAAGTTCACGCAATTGATGAAAGAACTTCCGGCGTTCGTGGAAGCGAGCGGCCGCACCATGGCCGGTTGACCGGACCGGAACGATGATCAATGCGTCGGCGCGACACGCCGGAGCAACGCCCAATAATTTATCTGGGTGGCTGCTTGACTCAAGCGACCCCCACAGGTTGTAGTTTTGACGCATACAGAGCTTTCACCGCAGGCGGCCGCCCGTTCACGGCTTGTTGCATGAGCCGGTAGAAAAGGTTGCCTCGGTGCGGTGAGAGCCGGCGGTTGAAGCGGAAGGCGAATTCATCGAGATAAGCCTGCAGGTGAGAGGGGGTGACGGCACCTTGATGGGGGCCGCCCAGCCAGCGTTTGAGCAGGGAGATGACCAGATGAACGTGGTCGAGTTCCGAACGGGCCGTCTCGCCACCGGTGGTGATGACGTGAGAATGATGATCAAATCCTGCGGCTTTGAGTTGATCGTAAACCGTAAGTCCATCGGTCACAACCATAGCCCCTGGCTCTACATAGTCCCCAATGAACAACTCGACGCTCGCCCGATTAATCGCCTTTGAAGTGTACTGAGTTTCTTGGAGTTGAGATTCTCTTGTTTTGTTGTTGTTGGTTTATCAGGTTTTTAGTTTTGGGTAAAGGCGGCTTTGCCTTCCGCTCCACGCCCGCGGGCTCCTTCCTTTTGTCCGCCCACGTAGGCTTCATCGACTTCCACCCGCCCGCGCAGACGCTCGCGACCGGTGCGAATCATCACACTGCGAAGTTTCTGCAGCCACTCCCACGCGGTCTGATAACTGCCGAATCCGTAGGTGTCGCACAGGTTCCTGGCACTGACGCCCGTCTTCTGAGCCATCATCAGCCACATGACATGAAACCATAAGCGCAACGGCTTGCGGCTGTCTTCAAATACGGTCCCGGCCGTTGCCGAACTCTGGCGCCGGCACCCCTGGCAATGCCATAGGCCACGATCCGTGCGCCACGCCTTCCTTCCTCCACATCCCGGACAAACAAAACCATCAGGCCACCGAATCCACTCCAGGTAATTCGCACAGTCTTCCTCGGTCGAAAACCACTCCAGAAACTCTTCGAACGTCCGTGGGGAAGGGTTCTTCGATGTCGCCTTCACACTCAAAACACTATCCCTTGGGGGTCGCTTGAGTCAATCAGCCACCCAGAAAAAGAAATGTCCGGCATTCCCATCTTATTGCTTGCGGTTCGCCGTCGTTGATCGTTTCGTTTCGCCCGTGAAAGACCTCGTGCCACCGCCGCCGATCATCCACAACGAACAGCAGGAAATTCTCGAGCTGTTCAGCAATTACGTTGTGCCAAGCTACGGCCGCTTCGACCTCGCCCTCAAGCGCGGCGAAGGCAGCTACGTGTGGGACGCGCGCGGCAAACGCTACCTTGATCTCGGCGGAGGAATCGCGGTGTGCGCCCTCGGTCACGCGCACCCGGAGATCACCCAAGCGCTCATCGAGCAATCCCGGGAACTCGTTCACGTTTCCAATCTTTACTACCACGCACCTCAGGGTCGGCTGGCGAAAAAAATCGTCGAACATCTCGCGCCGGGGAAGGTGTTCTTCTGCAATTCCGGCGCCGAGGCGAACGAAGGTCTCTACAAAGTCGCGCGCAAGTTTGGCCACGACGAGGGCCGGTTCGAAATCATCACGGCAACCAACTCGTTTCACGGAAGAACGCTCGGAGGCATCGCCGCCACCGGACAGGACAAGGTGAAGCACGGATTCGAACCGATCATGCCGGGTTACCAGCACGTTCCCTACAACGATCTGCAAGCCGTTGCCGACGCGATCTCACCGGCAACCGTTGCCGTACTCATCGAAGGCATTCAAGGCGAAGGCGGCATCACGCCCGCGACGCCCGAGTATCTGCTCGGGCTGCGAAAGCTCTGCGACGAAAAGAATCTTCTACTGATGATCGACGCCGTGCAGTGCGGTCACTTCCGCACCGGCAGATTCCAGAGTTATCAACGGACGCTCGAAGGTGTCGCTGGTGACGAGGCGTTCGTTCCCGATGCGATCTCAATGGCAAAATCGCTCGGCGGTGGATTCCCGATCGGTGCGTTTTGGGTAAACCTGAAACACGCCGACCTTCTCGGCCCCGGCACACACGGTACGACATTCGGAGGGACCCCGCTTGGTTGTGCCGTCGCTCTAAAGATTTTCGAAGTTATCGAACGCGACAACTTGCAGAACAACATCCGGCAACTCGGCGACTGGTGGATGACTCAGCTTAACGCGTTGAAGGAAGAATTTCCGAACATCATCAAGACCGTCCGTGGCGTCGGCTTCATGATCGGCATCGAGCTCGCCGACAACATTCCACCCTACGCGAACAGCGGCAAGGCACCATCGCTTCTAATGGTAAACGCGCTTCATGCCGCCGGCCTGCTGACCATCCCCAGCGGGCTGTACGTATTCCGGCTCCTCCCGCCGTACAACCTCAAACAACGCGAGGCAGAAGAAGGCATGTCCCTGATTCGCGCCGAAGTCGAGAAGCTCGCCAAATCGTAGGACAGCGTTTCCAACCTGTCTTCCCCGGAGCCGGCGCAGTCGAAAGCACGACCGGCAAAGAGTTCGCCACAAAAAAGCACAAGAGACACAAAACAGGAATTACCGTTTTTGCGCTTTCTGCGCCTTTTCGTGGCCATCCATTTGCCCAGTCCTAGTCGGGATCAATTTCTGTGTTTCATCCGTGTTTCATCCGTGGCTAAATCAACGCACATGATTGTTCGCAAACTACACCACACCCGTTACCGCGTTGAAGACTTGGAACGCTCCGTCAAGTTCTATAAGGAAGTCCTCGGCCTGGAAGAAGTCCGCCGCCACGAATCCCCGCGCGGCTCCAAGCTCGCCTTTCTCAAGGCACCCGAGAGCGAGGAGCTAATCGAGATCTGTTATTTCCCGAGCAGCGGCCCGGTCAAAGTGCAGGAAGACCTCACCCATCTCGCGTTCGAAGTCGACAGCATGGAGGCGTTCGGCAAACACATTGAAAAACTGGGCGTCAAATTTTCTGATGGCCCGACCATGAAAGAAACCGGCGGCGGTTTCGCGTTTGTGGACGCGCCCGAAGGCTACGAAATCGAACTCATTGAACGACCGAAGGATGTTGGGATTTCCTGATGGTGCGGGGCGACATCTCGTGATCGAATTGAAAGGTACAATCAACGATGGCCACACAGTTCCCCCATGTTACTTTCTTGATCTCCAAAGAGTATCCGGATGAAGAAGGAATTTGGAACCCACGAGATGATGAACCCGAACTTGAAGGCGGCTTTCAGATAAATGTGTTCGGAACTCGCAAACACTATCTGCGGCTCGCCGATGCGATCTGCAAATTCGCAGAACAGGACACATCAACGGACGGTGATCATCACGAACATTTCGATGGAGCAGTGTCTGCGAATGGAAAAACGCGCCTCCACATGATCCTTCGAAAAGATGACGTTGGTGACAGCACGTGGAAACATCGGTTCCCCAGTGACGAGCCGCCGGTCTAAAACACAATCCAGCATTTTTTGGAACCAATGTCCCGTGGAGAATCGCGAACCGTCTCCAGCAAGTGAACCGAAGAACATGAGGATTTCGTGACCAGCCTTGAACGGAAACTGTCATTACTCCGGGTTAATCAGCGTGGAAAAGCCAACCTGCCGCCGAATCGGGGGGACGCCAAATTCCAAGGAGCGGTTCATATTTCAGATGTCTCTGCCGATTACGCAAACCCATCTCGGCGTTCTCACCGCGCAACCGCCGCCACTGCGGATGATTGCCGGAGCATCCCGACGTATTCAGAAAGGATCCGCGTCGATTCACGGAGGACCGCATCGTGTCGGGGCACGCTCGTCTGAATTTCACCAGAGTCCCCGTTGGAAGGGGTCGATATTTTTGGCGGACGCGGGCACTGTCGGCTGAAACCGCATCACAAGATCCGGCACGAGCGCGTAACCTGGAGCTGGATCGGCATCGTCCGCCACCCGGAACCAGCGGGTGCGTGCGCAAACTCTGATATGAACACAAGCAAACCAAAATCTGGCCCCTGCGCTCTCTGCGGAAAAACCTTTCCCGCAGACGAACTTGTTCCGGCGGAGACGATACGCCCCCGCCTGGCGCGGCTCATTAAAAACGATCATGCCGAATGGACTGATTCCTCCCTCATCTGTCTGACTGACCTCAACAACTACCGCATGGAATACGTGCGGCAGGTGCTGGAAGCAGAAGTAGGCGAACTGTCGGTGCTGGAGGAAGACGTCGTCAAGAGCCTCAAGGAGCATGAACTCGTCGCCAGCAACGTGGACAAAGAATTTGAGACGCGCCGTACCGTGGCGGAACGGCTTTCCGACATGCTGGCGACGTTCGGGGGAAGCTGGACGTTCATCGGCCTTTTCGCGTTGATCATGGCGGTTTGGATTCTGTGGAACACGGTGGCCGCGAACCGGGCGCCCGACCCCTATCCGTTCATTCTCTTGAACTTGATGCTTTCGTGTGTGGCCGCCATGCAAGCGCCGATTATTATGATGAGCCAGAAACGCCTGGAGGCGCGCGACCGTCTGGGTGCGGCGAATGACTACAAAATCAATCTCAAGGCGGAGCTGGAGATCCGCCACCTGCACGAAAAAGTGGATCACCTGTTGCAGAAACAATCCCAACGGCTTTTTGAAATCCAGCAAATCCAGCTTGATCTGATGCGCGACCTCACGAGCGTCCTGCCGAAGCTTCCCGCCCGGCGGAAGCCCGAACACTGAATCGTGCCAGATCGGGCAACGGCCGGTTCCACAGCCGGGCGTTGATTCGCAACATCTGGATCAGGAACCGTTTGATTCGGACCGTTGCCGGTGTTCCCGCTCGACCACATAGCGCATGAAAAAATACGACACGATAGACGCGGACACGCTGAAAAACAGGGAGCCAATCAGAAGCGGCCGGCCGATCGTGAGGAAGGTGGACCAGTGCAGCCAGTCTCCCGGAGCGAGCCGATGGGCCAGATGAAGAGAGGGCGGAAACGAGTGAGGCACGCTCATTACCCAATAGCCCAGTTGGTATTCCCACCGCAACAAGACGGGCATGAGCGGCAGAAGAACGTCATGCAGGGTGACGGCAACCGCCGCGGCGACGACGCTTCCGCCAAGCAACCAGGCGGTTCCGACTGCGAGCAATGTTTTCAACCCGATCAACGGCGTGAAACCGAAGAACATGCCCACCGCGACACCCACGGCGACAGCGTGAGGCGAAGCCTTGACGTTCTTCAGCTTTTTCCAATGAGTGCTCAGCCACGCCGTTACGTTCATGGGCGGCAATCTAGTGGGTCGCGGGCAAACCTCGAACACAAATGTGAGGATGCCACGTGAGGCAAACGACGATGGAAAATTGGCCGGGTATTTTTGCTCATTGAGTTCACCCGCTGATGATTGATCCGCAATCCCCAATTCGTTCGCGAACGACGCACTGGTCCGTCCGTTGTTTGGTTACCCGTTTAACCTGAAAAGGAAAATGGAAACCACAGAGGGCGCAGATCAACACAGATAATCATGGAGTTGAGTGAACTCGGTGGAACACCCGGCAGAACAATGAGCCCGTTTGCACAAGCCGATTCTCGTCCGTGTTTTCCGTGTTTCTCATCTCCGAATTTAGGTTTAAAGATCGCCCTCGCGGCGGTCGGGCCGGAGGGCGGGTCAATTCAATGATGACGATCACCGCACAACCGCCGCCACTGCGGATGATTGACGGAGCATCCCGACGTAGTCAGAAAGGATCCGCGTTGATTCACGGAGGATCGGATCGCGTTGGGGCTCGCTTGTATGAACTTCATCAGCGTCTTCGGCGGAAGGGTCCGGGGTTTTGGCGGACGCGACACCAGCCGTGCCGACCGGCTCGGGCAGCCCGGGAGCGACCGCGTTCTTGAGCGTGATTTCATAAATGGTCGGCACCCTTTCTTGACGGGCCGCGCGTTCCTGTTTGCGTGAATCTTCACGTGCTTTCGTCGCCTCCTTCTCCCGGCGACGATCAGCCTCATTGAGCGAAACGGTTTTGGTGGCGAGGCTCTTCTTCATCTGCGCGATGTCCTCCCGCACGTAATCGAAATCCTTGTCCTCGGCCAGGCGGGTTGCGGACTGGTTCCGAAGCCGGTCGATGAAACGACTGACGTGGTCTTCGCGATCAAAGGCTGACGACGCGATGCGATCCCACGGCAACGGGTCCGCCAGTTCGGATTCGCCCACGTCCGCAGCATCGCTCAACGACGGCAGCGCGATGTCCGCCGCCACGCCCTTAAGCTGGGTGGACGCGCCGCTGGGACGGTAGAATTTGCGGATGGTCACCTTCAACGCCCCCGGATCGGTTGCGTGGAAAAGCCGGTTCTCGTCCATGAACCGCCCGAGCGGAATGACGGTTTGCACCGTCCCTTTTCCAAAAGTGGTCGTGTCTCCCACAATCAACGCGCGGCCGTAGTCCTGCAACGCGCCCGCGAGAATCTCCGATGCCGACGCGCTGAACCGGCTGGTCAGAACAATCATCGGACCGCCGTAAAGCACCCCGGCGTCGGTGTCCCGACCAATATCCGTACTGCCGTCACGTTCGCGGGTCTGCACGACCGGGCCCTGGTCGATGAACAGACCGGTCAACGAGATCGCCTCCTCAAGCGATCCGCCTCCGTTCCGGCGCAGATCAAGAATCAAACCCTGGATGTGTTCCTTCTTCAGTTTTTCAATCAGCCGGGCGACGTCGGCCGTGGCACTGCTGGGCGCGCTGGCGCCGGAACCGTCGTACCCGCCGTAAAACGCCGGAAGATCAATGACGCCAAGTCGCAGGGGCGCGCCTTGCGTTTGTGGCAGATCCATGATGCGGGCCTTGGCCTGCTGGTCTTCCAATTTGATTTCGGCGCGCACGATCGTGATCGTTTCGCGAGCGGACTCATCCGTCGCGTTTGCGGGAATGAGCGTCAACCGGACGGATGTGCCCTCCGGTCCGCGAATCATCTTCACCGCCTCGGGCAACGGCAGGTCCACGATGTCAACGGGCGCCTGGCCGTCCTGCGCGACCGCGACAATGCGGTCGCCCGGTTTGAGCTTTCCGCTGCGGGCCGCCGGGCCGCCCGGAACGAGGTCGAGAATTTCGCAATAGCCGTCCACCGGACGCAACGTGGCGCCGATACCGAACAGCGACAGGTTCATCGCGATGGAGAAATCCTCCATCTGGGCGCTTCCCATGTAGTCCGAGTGCGGATCGTAAACGTGTGCCAGTGCATCGAGATACACTTCGAGCACTTCGCTTGATTTGAGTTTCTTCATCGTCTCCAGCCGACGGGTATAGCGCCGGGTGAGAGTCGAGACGATGTCGGCGGATTCCTTGTCAGCAAGTTTCTCCTGCAAATACTCCGCCCGGATATCTTGCCGCCACAGTTGACGCGCCGCCTCCAGATCCGCCGGGCGCGGGGCGTTTTCGCGATCATACGAATAGGTGTCAGTCCCGGTGAAATCAAACTGCCCGCTCTCAAGCTGATTGGTCACGTAGCCGACACACTGATCGAGTCGTTCAAGGTAACGCTCATAAATGGCGCGGGCCGGCGAGAAGTCGCCCTGCTGACGGGTCATGTCGGGCAGTTGTGCGCGGAAAGCGTCGAACTCGCGCACGTCGGATTGCAGAAACAGCAGGTGCGACGGATCGAGAGAATCCAGATAACGGTCGAGAAATTTGGCGGCCAGTTCGTCGTCCAGCCGGTGATGTGAAAACTGGGAATACTCCAGCAACCCGGCGGTGACACGGGTGGTGTTGCGGTCGGTGATGTTGATCTCGTCCGCAACGGAAACGGGCGTCCGGTTGCCAAAAGTGGCGGCGGTGACCAGACCCGCGAGAGCCAGCGGGATCAGCAGGGCCATGAACCTCGTCGAGAACTTTTTCGATTTCATAATGTTGGAGATCATTGAGCGTGTTTTGTTTGCCGACGGATGCGTTCACCCATCGGCCGGGAACGTTGTTTCTGCAAGAAAGAAAACAGGCGCGCGTTGCCGGGCGCTTTCCGGAACATTACAAATTTGCAATGAAGGGCAAACATTGGGCGAAACAGGCCAACCAAATAAAACAAAAGGGGGTATCCACTTGAGGCAAGTGACCACAAGATGTAGCGTTCGCCGACATGGGCGAGCGAACGGAACCCAAGGCCGGAATCGACTACCCGCGGACCTCTCAGGAGTTTGTCGAATGGTTTGACGATGATGCGGCGTGCCGGCGATATCTTCAGAGGTGTCGGTGGCCGCAAGGATTCCAATGTCCGCAGTGTGGAAAGCAGGCCCAACCGTGGACGACCGCACGGGGCTACCTCCATTGTCGGGATTGTGGTGCGGAGGTTTCGGTCACGGCGGGAACCGTGTTTGAGCGGACACGGATCTCCTTGAGAACTTGGTTTGCCGCCATGTGGTTTGTGACCAGTCAGAAAGACGGGGCGAGCGCGCTGGGCTTGCAACGTGTGCTTGGCTTTGGAAGTTATCAACCGGCTTGGACGTGGTTGCACAAATTGAGGCGTGCCATGGTCCGTCCTGGCCGGGATCAGCTCTGCGGACGCATTGAGGTGGATGAGACCTATGTGGGCGGCAGCAAGGCGGGTGGCCCGCGGGGGCGTGGGAGCGAGGGGAAGCAGATTGTGGTGATCGCGGTGGAAGTGCATTCGCCCAAAGGCTTCGGTCGGGTGCGGATGCGCCATATCCCTGACGTGACGGGTGGCAGCTTGGAATCCTTTGTCTGCGATGTCGCCCAAAAAGGCTCCGAGATTCTGACCGACGGATGGAGCGGCTACGGCTAGTTGTCGAAGTGTGGCTACAGACACGACCGGGTTGTGCTTTCGAACCGTGGCGATCCGGCCCACATCAGCATGCCCGGGGTTCATCGCATTGCCGCCTTGCTCAAGCGCTGGCTGTTGAGCACACACCAAGGATCCTTCAGTGGAAAGCATCTTGAGTACTACCTCGACGAATACACCTTCCGTTTCAACCGTCGCACCTCGCAATCCCGGGGGATGCTGTTTTATCGGCTTGTAGAGCAGGCCGTGCAGACAGCCCCGCTGACTTACCGGCAGATCGTCGAACAAAAACACAACCTGTAGGGTTCGCTTGCGTTAAGTGGATACCCCATTAAAACAATTAGGAAACCATGTAGCAGGAAACTGAACAACGGATCGCGGAAGTCCATCCCGCGATCCGTTGGCCTTGGCAATTCCAAAAACTGGCCGCCGGGCCGCGGCCAATGTGTGGGCGGCCCGGTGAGATCTCGGTTGAAAAATTGATTGTCGAGCGCCCATGTCGATGTCCTATTTGAAACGCATTCGTCGCCGTTCCCCTATGGCAAAACAAGAATTTGAGGAGAAGCCGCCCCGCAAGCTGGGTCAGCTGGCGTCCACGGCCATCTGCGGCAACGACATCACCTCCTCGTGCCTGTACGTTTCAGCCTTGGCATTGATTTACCTGCCTGGCTGATTGATTTATGGCGGTCGCTGGGGACCGTTGGCGCTGCTGTTGGTGGCGGGCGTCCTGTACCTTTATCGGTCCATTTACGAGGAGGTCGTCGGTGCGCTGCCGCTCAACGGTGGCGCCTACAACGCGTTGCTGAACACAACCAGCAAGTTCCGCGCGTCGATGGCCGCGTGCCTGACCATCCTTTCGTACATGGCGACGGCGGTCATCTCCGCCAATGAAGCCGTTCACTACGTGCATTCCGCGCTACCGAAGACACCAATCATGCTCGCCACGGTGGGGTTGCTGGCGCTGTTTGCCGGGCTGACCATTTGGGGCATCGCCGAGTCCTCCAAGGTGGCCATCGGCATTTTTCTGTTTCACCTGGGCTCACTGAGTCTTCTGCTGGTGGTCGGTGTAACCCATGTCCTGATGAACGGAACGGGGTTGCTTTGGACCAATCTCGCGACACCGGATCCGCACGGGTTCGGTCCCGCGAACTTCTTTGGGTTCTGCGCCGCCATGCTCGGAATTTCCGGGTTCGAGAGTTCCGCCAATTTTGTTGAGGAACAGGCGGAGGGAGTGTTCCCAAAAACGTTGCGCAATATGTGGGTGGCCGTGTCCATCCGCAATCCGGCGATGGCGTTGCTGGCGCTGGCGGTGATTCCACTCGGCGATGTGGCCGGCCACGTCGAGGCGTTGCTGGCGGAGATCGGCTCCCAGACCGGTGGAACCTGGCTGGCACGACTGATCTCGATCAACGCGGCGCTCGTGCTGAGCGGCGCGGTGCTGACCAGTTTCGTCGGGGTCAACGGGCTGGTAAGGCGGATGACGCTGGACCGCTGCCTGCCGCAATATCTGCTCAAAACCAACCGGCGCGGCAGCACGCACCGCATCCTCATCGGCTTCCTGTTGCTAACGGTTTCCGTGCTCTGGATCACCAAGGGAAAGCTGACCTCCCTGGCCGGCGTGTACACCCTGTCGTTTCTGGCGGTGATGATCCTGTTCGGCCTTGGAAACGTGCTGCTCAAAATCAAACGGGACGCGCTGCCGCGTCCCGTGCGCGCTTCGTGGCTCACGGTGTTGCTCGGCATCGCCGCCGTGGCGGCGGGTCTGATCGGCAACGCGGTGATGAATCCCGGCGACCTGATCGTGTTCTTTGAATACTTCGTGCCGGCCTTCCTCGTGGTCGTCGTCATGCTGGGGCGCATCGGCCTGTTGAAGCTGTGCCTGGGTCTGGTCCGGTCGACCATCCGCGCCGTCGTCCGGCCGCTGACACTCTCCGTCTCTGCGGTCCATGAAAAGATCGAGGAAATCCAGTCGCAACAGGTCGTCTTTTTCACCCGGGGTGACAACCTTGCGAATCTCAACCGCGTGATGCTTTACATCCAGCGCAACGAACACACCAACCGCGTCAAGGTGGTGAACGTGACCGACGATCCGGCATCCGTGCCGGTGAAGCTGCGGCAGGACCTCGAGTTTCTTGACGAGGCCTATCCGGACTTGGACGTCGAGTTCGTGGTGCAGTCGGGAAAATTCGGCCCGGAGCTGGTGCAGCAGCTTTCCCTTGAATGGCATATCCCTCCCAACTTCATGTTCATAGGTTGTCCCGGTGACGGCATGCCCCATTCCCTCGCCTCGTTGGGCGGCGTGCGGGTGATCATCTGAAGTCCCGCCAGAACGAGACAGACGCGCTCCCAATTATTCCGCCGTCTGACATTCCTCGGTCCGCCTGGCGCACTCTTGTTCCGTGTGAACACAGGCGTTTTGGAAATCCTGTTTCTCGTCGTCTGTGATGAAGCGTTCCTGTTTTTGGCGGCCCTGCTTCACTTCGGCGAGACACCATTCCGCGCTCATCATGTTTGCAAAACGCGGATTCACTTCCTCGGGCAGCAACGCGGAAGCCTTCACCGTCGCCTTGACTGTGCCCGGTTTGGAAAGGCGCAGCGTGCTGTTGCTCTTACCATTTTCAGATCGTTCACCGCAAACTCCACCAGGTGACTCCGGCCATCTCCGACATAGTTGCGCTCGAACGCCCGAAGGACATGGGAATTTCCTGATTCGGTCGGGAAAAGATCTCCGGGCAATGCACTGGGAACGGGATGACGAATATGATGATTCTTGGCCGACGTCCATCAAAACGTTTTCATCACTTCGCATCATCTCGGACGGAGCGGCCCCGGAATTAATCACCAGCGCGCTTGGAAATGATCGACGATGTCACGCAACCGGTTAGCAGTTCTATTCATGGATCGTCGACCGTGCGCGGAGCCAGTCGAGATCAACGTTGTTGGGTGGCGGGACGTTCTGCACAACTGCTGAAAGACACGTCATCTATTGGAAAAGCGTCACTGGAAAACGTTACCAGGTATAGTCCAAAACGGACGTGGATGCGCCGGCATGGGAAAACCGTTCTGACCTGATAACCGCAACAGGTGAATCCTCGTACTATTCCGATACTCCGATCAACGGTGAAGAGCTGCCTGAAACGAAATTCTACCGAGTTATTCTGATGGAATAATTTCCACGGGTTCACATGATGCAAAGTTTGACAAAAACCCGACGAATCACTCGCGGCGACGGTGATCAATTTCAACTCCGACGTCGTAGTTTCGATCTTTGCTGCGTGACGATTTCATTTTCAGATCACCAAGGTTGTCTTCCAAATCCGGGCCAACGGAGTAGATGACGTAGCTATTGTCCAACAAACGAAGGCGCATGGGTTCGCCGTTAAACGGATCAAAATACGTTTCGAGAATCCCGGGTGAAACCATGTCGGTGAGTTTGCGTTCCACGACGCCGCCGTGATCGAGCCGGTATCGTTCGATCTCGACCGCCATTGCTGCGGCCCCGCGGAGCGCCTCGTATTCGGCGGACCGGATCACCACTCTGTCCAGCGACGAAAGATAGAGTCCAGACAGGATCTTTAGTGGAAAACGCCGTGACGCCCTTTCCACTTCATTCTTCCAAACCGTCGCCTTGGAAACCCGCTCCGGCAAGTCCAAGCCGCTGATTTCAATTATCTGATCGAACGACTCCAGAGCGAACCGATGATCGTCTTTCGGCATCCCGGTGAGCTTGAACAAGGCCACCACAGTTCTAACGCCAAACCCGCTCCACGCCGAAGTTCCTTCATCCACGCCCTGTGTCTGGTGAAGATATTCCGAGCCGTATCTCATCATCGGAAGCACCGAGGCGCGCTCCGAAACCAGCGCCTGTTTCAGCGCGCCGTCGTCAAGTCGCAACTCTTCCAGCAGTCGGGACAGCGATCCCAGATCGTCTGCGGAAACATCCCCGTATCCGCAAACCGCGACACCGCCCATGATGGTCATCTGCTGACAGTTGAGTCTGACGAGCTGGCTGATTGTGGCCGGTTCATCATCAAGATGCTTTCCGATCCGGGCCATGACGTTCAGCTCATCGATCGCGCCTGCAGTGTCGCCGGTCTCCAACAAATTGAACGCCGACAAAAGCAGCAGTCCGGCATCCTCCTTCAGTTCGCTCAGATGAGACACCTGAGTCAGCATCCCGTCCTCGAACCGGACCGGAAACCGGCAATTGGGAAGCGCAAGCGCCTCGCGAAGTTCTTTCAGGTAACCCTCTTTTTCTCCCAAATATTTTACCGCAGCCAACCGGTTGGTTTCCGCCCAGGGCAATCGGTATTCTTCGCCCCGTCTCATTCCGGCACCAACAATGGGAATGTCACGCGGCGAACGGTCTTCTTTGCTTTTCTGAACTCCCGGACGTCCTTCGCGGAACGCCTTCCAGAACTCCGGGTCCGATTGCGCCCACAGTTCCATCAATGGAATTGCGGCATTCCGGTCCGGTGGAACTTCGGGCAGCATCCGCGCGAGATCCTTCGGGGAGAGCGGTTCACCATCAGTCACAATCCGGTCTTCGATCAACTTGATCATTTTGGCGTTCTGGTATTGCCAAACGAAAAAGACGGTGATCAACCCCAGCGTCGGCATGATGATCAACCGGAAGAACCAGCGGGTGAACGCCCGGCAGGTTTTCCTGACGGTGCGCGCCCATTCTTCTGAATCACCGGCCATCCGTTCTTAATAATTACACCACTGCTGAAAGTCAAAGACCGGCCGGTTTCCGGGAGAGATCAAAACCACCACGCGATGAGTCGGAACCGTTTCTTTGAACCGGAGGCCACAGAGAGAACAGAGCGGGAAACAGGAGCTTATTCCAATGGTTCTTCCACCGATTTTTTCAGCAGGCCGCCGAGAGCCTTGAAGGGTTCCAGCGGGAGCAGCAGGAATTTCGGGATGAAGATCGGCGCCGCCTCGGGTTCCTTGAGCGTGCCAGTGACCTTGTATTCGAGCAACTTGGTCAGCGGCCGCAACGCCGTGCTGATGAGCGGCCCGAGAGGCCCGGCCTCCTTGAGAATGCGTGCCTCCATCAACGCGTCGACATTGCCGATGTGATCAACGGACCCTCTATATCTCATGCTCAGCTCGGTCGATTTCACCTCAAGGTCGGTGGAGATCATGGTGCCGTTAATCATGACAAAATTTGCGGTGGCCTTGTCCGCCTGACTGGAGCCCAGCCCCGGTGAGATGGCGTTGAACAGCGGTGAAAAGATGGCGAAGATCGGGATGTTCCAGAGCATGCCGTTCTGCACGTCCATGTGCCCGTAACCATTCCACGTGTCCCGTGAGTCCGAGCGGCCGGCGTCGATCACCAGTTCGCCCGAAAGCTGGCCGTCGAGGTTGTTGGTGCTGCCGAACACGTCCCTCACCAGCGGTTTCAGCTGGGCGTCTTCCAGCACGGCGGTGAACGTAAAATCAGTCGGCCGGTTCGTATAGAACGTGAAGGTCCCACCACCCGTCGCGACTCCGTCGTAGAAATCCGTCGCGACGTCGGTCAGGTTCAACACGTTCTGATGCCAGTGCAGATGACCATTGATGTCGTCAATTTGGAAGGCCCACCAACTGAATCGCGAACCATCAACGTCAAACTTCAGATCCGTTTTGTCGTGGGTCTCGAAACCCAGCGAGCCGTTCACGGAAATGATCGGAGGCTCCTCGAAGACGTAGGGCTCAACCGCAGCCGCAGTGACCGGACCGATGGCCCGGGCGACCGACATTGGCGGCAAGTTGGCGGTAACGTTCGTGAAGAACATTTGCTGCCCCAGGAAATCGATCGCCAGGCTTTCGGCCCGCCCCACCCGGTTGCTCTGCCAAATCACACCGTCCGTGATCGTGAGGACCATGTTCGTAAAAGCCACATGCGCATCGAGCTGGTCGATGTCCTCACCACGTACGTTAATCTTAGGTGCGGATACGGTGGCTTCAAAAACGATGTGCTCTTCCTCCCCCCAACGGCCCCGGATTACCCCCTCGACATGCGGTGTGACGTGGTTGGTGAATTGTTCGAAAATCTGCCGTTGCCGCGCTCCGAAAACCGGTTCCAGTGCGTAAGGATTGATGTCGGCGACTATGTTCCAGAAAAAGTCTTTGGTGAGATCATTTGAGTCGAGGAGGGCCACGGTGGTTCCCTCGGGGCGGACCATCGTCAGGTCCGGGAGGTACCAGACGAAATTGGTTAAATGGAAATGGGAGTGTGCCTCAAGACCCGGGATGCCCTGGTACGAGGGATTCTCCGCGGTGAACCAGCCGGAGAGGCCCATGGTCGGTCCAATCTCTTCGCGCCATTTGGGTTTGTAGACATTCCAGTCCGGCCAGGCCAGCACGCCGGAGACCTCCACATGTAGGGCGCCACCCCACTGATACGGCTCGAACCAATGGTAAAAATTCTCGGAAAACATGTGATCCAACGCGTGAAAATCCCAGTCGTTGATCGTGGAAAATCCAATCCCTCCGGTCGTCACATCGATGTCGCCGGACAACAGCATGTCACCCCCATACAGGCTTCCTTTCAGCTCCCGGATCTCAAAACGCGGGGCAACCCAGCCGCCGCTGATCTGCACCGATTCAACCTGTATCTCCAGTGCGTCGACATCCGTTCCGCTAATGGAGAAATCCAGGATGTAAGGTTCGATGTGCCGCCACAGTCCCCACGAATCATCAGCCTGCGACTCCCATCCGGGCGCCTGCGGTTTCTGCGCCAACGTCAGTTGGAGCCGCTGCGCCCCGCCGTGGGTTGATTGCACCCCCTCCAGGTTCAGGATGTTCGTGCCGTTGATGGGATGCCAGTTCGTGCGGCTGATCGTTCCCCGATAGTCGAGTTCGATCCCGGCCGCCGTCCCCCACTTCGTCAGCAGCCGCCGCCCGCCCAGATCCATTCTCAGATTCATTTCATCCGGCCGGTCCTCGGAAAGCGCTTCAAGATACACGTCCAGTTTTCCCTCCTCGATTTCGCCGAAGTCCGTTTCAAGTCGGGAGAACGTCACCTGCACTTCGTTGCTGGAATTCTGTGGCAGTTGCAGTACTGGCACCGTACGGGTCTGCACCTGCCAGTTCGAAAGCCTCCCCCAGGGCGTGGTCGCCTGATCGCCGCTGAGCACCAGTTCGATCGAGGCATCCGTATTTGCATCCGCACTAGGCCGCACCCGCGCGAGAAGATTCATCTGATCCACCTCGCCCCAAGACGAGGTCGTTTGTGGCAGACGCACACGCAGATCGGCCGCCAGGTTCCGCCAGTTCCCGGCGTCCGCGTCAAACCGGAGGTTCAACTCGGGCGTGGCGGTAAATTCGAAATTTGTCAGGTAGTTCGCCACGCGGTTCATGGTCTCATTCAGTACCTGCAGGTTCGGCGGCGACTGATTGGTGTCGCCGGACGCGCGACCGATCTCCTTCTGGTTGGTGAGAGTGCCGGTCACGTTCAGTTTCAGTTTCTTGAACGTCGAACTAAACCGGGTGAGCTCAAGGGATTCGTCCTCGTGAAACACCAGCACCGAGTCGATGCCGGACAGGTGCAGCTGATCCGAGAGGTTGGTGTCCGACAGCCGCCAGTTCAGCCCGCCGTTGCGCAGCTCCACCGAATCGAAGCGCAATCGCAGGCCGCTCATCGCGTCCATGTCCAGCCGGATGGCCGCGCGATCCGCAGTGAACATCGGACCGACCCCGCTTTCACCCCGGCGCTCGACGAAGAGATCCTCCGCCACCACGCCCTCGTGCCAGCGCCAGCGCAGCCGTGAGAACTGCGCCTTCAACCCATTTTGTTCCAGTTCACGAAGCAGGGCGTTGGCGACGAAGCCGGGCACGCCGACCTGGTTGAGATAGGTCAACGCGCAGATCGCGGCCAGAAGAAACACGAGCAGCGCGATCCGGCAGTAGCGAAAGGTCAGGCGCAAGCGGCCCATCTTGCGTTTGGGAGCGTCCTTGGGCATGGCGACTACCCACCCTCGGGCAGCTTGAAGTTGTGGTTCACGACTTTGTGATACGGCTCGTAAGGAAAATCGAAATACCAGGTGATTCCGTCATTCAATTTCACGGCAGCGAACGGAAAAATGCCGTCGCGGAGTCCGCCAAAAGTGATGGAGTTGGTAGTCGTCCGTCCGTTTTGAACCACTTCAAAACTGACGCGGTGGGGCGGATCACTGAAACCAAACTGGGAGGCGGAGCTCTCGCCGCCCTTGGCCACCCAGCGGTCGGCTTTCAGTTTCGACACCTGATACACTGCCTCTTCAAACGAGAGTTCCAGCACACCGGTCGAGCCCGGGGCGAGGCGCCATCCGCCGTCGTCGGCACGGATCACCTCGCGCTTCTTCCCGTGCTGCTCGATGATGACGCGTTTCACGTCGTTCGTGTTGAACGACCAGATGTTCCGGTCGCGCCACTGCCAGTGTGTGAGCGGCAGATCGCTGAAGCTGGCCGGGTCGATGGAGTAGACCGCGATCTCGTCCGACCGCCGCGCGAACGCCTCATCGGTCGTGTTCGTGCCGAATGACAGTGAGGGATAGCCGTTCGTGTTCGCCAAGTTCGTGAAGATGCCGAAGGAGAACTGCCGCGCCGGAACGGCCAATCCGTACTCCGCAAAATCAGTCACCAGATCCTTCTCGAACGCGGTGATCCGCAGAGTGTTCATCTGCGTGAAAAACTCGTTCACCAGTTCCGCATCGACCGGCAGGACCTCCGGCTCCGCCATCCGCCAGACGTGATTGGTGTCACTCGCCAGTCGATAGGAAAACACTTGGTCGCCGAAGAGGTAGCTCCCGGTGATCTCGGCGACCCGGTTGGTCTCGAGCGAGATCAGCCTGCGGTTCCGCCAGTCCGAATAAGGCAGCTGAAGGACGGCAATGTTGGACCGGGCGGTCAGCACAACGTTGGTAAACTGCACCTGACGCGCGTAGACTAGGTCCGGGCGGTTGGTCGGGCTCCCGCCAAACTGGACGGACAGCACGTCGTTCGTGCCGTTCATCACGGCCAGTTCAAGATTCGGATGCAGCAGTCCGTACTGATCGACCTCCGCATTCGGATCGTCAGACACATATTCCTCCACAGCCCAGCTCGGGGCGATCCGGTAAAGAAGCGAGTTAACCCTGTCGCTGTCGGCACGCGCATCGAGCGGGTCGGCAAGTCGCCAACGGATGGTCGACCGCCCCGACTCCTTGAGGTCCGGCTGGAACGCATAACTCTGGTCCGGTGGACCTACCTCAATCCGCCCGATCTCAAAACCACCGTCCGGCCTCGCGATGGTCCGGTAGTTAAACAACGCCGGATCGCGCCACCCATCGACGGACTTGGGCAGGGAATCAAACAACAGAGCGTCGGTGATCACCACGTCCTCCTGATCTCCGACCTGCGCATAGAAGCGGTTGCCCACGGCGATCTTGTCGCCGAAACGGACCTCGGTCTTCTGGTCGCCGGAATTCAGGACCACCGTCACTCGGGGCGGGGCGAGCCCGAAGTCCGCAAGATTATCACCCTGATCTTTCAGCTCCTCCGGCGAGAGCCGGATGAACCACGTCGCGCGTTCGAGCAGGAACAGCCACGGTTCGACTGTCGCCGGATAGCGCACCGGCGATTCCAACATCCAGAACTGCCCGTTTTTCCTCATCCGGATCTCCGGCTGGCCACTCGCGTTTATTTCGACGGAGGTGATCTGATCCCGGCGCAAACCGGGGACCACCGAGGTGGACGCACGTTCGGCGGCGGATTCGGGCGACTCCCGGCGCTCGAACAGAACGATGAACAGGAACAGCGCCACCGCCGCACCGGTCAACCACCATGTTTGTTTCGTATTCAAATCTGCTTTCGCCGGTTTGGTTTTCAGTTGCGCCGTCGCAGCCAGACGAGGAATCCGACGAACAACGCGGCGGACGGCAGGCCCGCAATCAGGATGAAGCGGACAGTCCTCAACTGGGCGGGCATCAGGGCCAGCTGATATTCCTGCATCGGCCGGGGACCGATCCCGGACATCAGTTCGGTACGGTCAACGAGCCAGTTGATGATCTGATTCGCAAAGTCACGGTTGGCCTTCTGGTTCAACAGCAGGTTGCTGAACATGTGGGAATCGCCCATCACCACGATGCGGGTGACTCCGCCGCGGTCGGACGCGATCCCCGGAACTCCGCCCTTCTGGACCGCCACCGCGATGGGGAACTCGGTCACCGCCTCGGCACCCGTTCGTTTCGGCAGGTTGTTCTCAAACTCGGTGTAAACCACGGCGTTCGTCCCGGTGAAGACGAGCTCCGTGATCGTGGCTCCCACGTGCCCGGGATTGCCGCCCTTTAATTCAGCCACGGTCCGGGGATAGACGGTCATCAGGTCCACCCCGCGCAGCGGCCCGACGATCGGATGTGAACCGTATCTCGCTGTTGCCTGGCCGTCACCGCCGACCTGGCGCGCCTCGTCCACGATGAGATTCATGCCGACAACCACGCCCCACTGGCCGAGCAGGGATTCAAGGCCCGTCAACACCCGCGCCGCGCGGAAATTGAACCCGACCAGCATCCGGCCGCCCTGATTCAAATACTGCTCGATGCGGTCCAGCTCCGTCGGGTGCAGCGCCTTCTGCGGCCCGGTGAGGATCAGGAGATCGCAGTCCACCGGGATGTCGGACTGCCCAAGATTGAGGGGGACCAGCTGGATGTTGTTCTCGCGGAGCAATCCATTGAACCCAGCGTAGCCCATCTGCGCCTCGGTGCTGCCGGGGTTGTGCTCGTCGTGGCCCTGCAGGAAATAGGCCCGCACCTGGCGCGGCGAGATCACGTCGGCAATCGCCGACGTGAACAGCAGCTCGCCCTGAAATGACCGGTAGTGTTTCCGGTATCCCTGTTCGGTCGCGTTCGCGTACTGTTCATACTCGAAGTCGGCCAGTGATTTCGCGGGGAGCACCTGGATGCGGTCCTGGTGCGCGACAATGACCAGGTTGTCATCGATGTCCGAGTCGATCTTGTATTCCGCCTTCACCTTTTGGGCGCCGAGAGGATTCCGGTAGATGTCGATCAGCCGGACGTTCAGGCTGGGGCATTGCGCCTCGTACTCCTCAAGCAGCCGGGTGACCGGGCCGTACAGCTCCGACTCCTTGGCGAAAAACACCGTGACGTCCACCTCGTTGGTCATCGCGCGCAGCAGCGTCAGCGTGCGCGGTGTCAGTTCAACATCGGTCCGTGCGGACCAGTGGTAGCGCGTGTGGTGCCGCGCGGAGAGATAGTTGAACATGATCACCAGCGCGATGAACGAAACGATGCCCACCGCCACCTGCAGGGCAATGCGCCATTTGCGACCTCGTGAAAAGCTGGTGGGATCTTCCATGCGACACCTATTTCCAACGACGGCTTTCCACCACCCGCAGGGTTAAGAACAGGAACAACGCCGTGGCGCTCAGGCAGAAGACGATCGGCCGCGTGTCGATCACGCCGGTTGCGAACCCTCGCATGTACTGCTGAAGATTGACGGCTTTGACCACCTGGTTCAACAGCGTGTCCGACGCGGCGAGCTCCGTTCCCAGAAAACTGGCCATGAACAGCGAGACGCCCAATGCGAAGCTGACCATCGCCGCCGTCACCTGGCTGCGCGTCAGTGAAGAGGCGAACACCCCCATCGAAATATAAACGCAGCCGATCAGCATGATGCCCAGCCCGGTGCTGACCAGCAGTCCGAAATCAAACGCCGCACCGACATCGATGAACGACCGGAGAATCAGCGTGCAGGCGAGCAGCGGCAACCAGATGATCCCGTAGAAGATCATCGACCCGATGAACTTCGACCCCACCACCTGTTGGTCGCTCACCGGCGCGGTCATCAAGGTTTCAAATGTTCCGGAGTCCTTCTCCTGGGCGAAGCTTCTCATCGTGATGACCGGTGCCGACAACAAGAGGATCAACCAGAAGTAAACGGTCTGATAATACATTTCCGTCACCGGGATCGGAGTGGGGCTTCCGTTCAGTTTATCAACGATCGAATAGAAGCTCAGGCCGATCAGCAGCAGCACCACCGCCAGCACGGTGTATCCCGTGAACGAGGTGAAATAACCGCCGATCTCGCGGCGCACCAATGTCAGAAACGCCTGCATCAGTGTTCGTCCTCCCTTGAATCGGTCCGCGTGACCTGCATGAAAATATCCTCCAACGAGAACCGCGAACGCGTGAGTTCGCGCAACGTCCAGCCGTGTTCCCGGCACCGGGCGAACACTTCAGGCCGAAGATCCGCACCGTTGCCCGGCGTCAATGAACACAAAAAAAAATCACCGTCACCCACCGCGATGTCGTGCGCCTTGACCTCCGCCCAATCGGAAAACCACTCATCCAGCGCCTCCGCCGGCGCTGCGATTTCAGCCCGTACCAATCCGTCGGGATTCATATGGCTCTGGAGGTTCTCTGGTGTGTCATCCGCGAGTATCCGACCCTGCTCCATGATCAGCACCCGGCTGCAGGTCATTTCAACTTCCGGAAGAATGTGGGTCGAAATCAGCACCGTGTGTTTCTTGGCGAGATCCTTGATCAGCTGGCGCACCGCGCGGATTTGATTGGGATCCAGACCGGACGTGGGTTCGTCAAGAATGATCAGATCTGGCTCGTGTACCAGCGCATCGGCCAGGCCCACGCGCTGTTTGTAGCCTTTGGAACAGTGCCCGATGAGTTTGCGACTGACCTCCTTCAAACTGCATTCCTCGATCACGTCGTCCACCCGGCTGCGCGAGGCGGCGCGGCTGAGACCTTTTAGTCTGGCCCGGAATTTCAGATACTCGCGCACCCGCATCTCCTGATAAAGCGGATTGCTCTCGGGCATGTAGCCGATCCGGCGGCGCACTTCGTCGGCCTGTGAAAACACGTCAAATCCGGCGACCTTCGCCCTGCCGGACGTGGCCGGCATGAAGCACGAAAGAATGCGCATGGTGGAGCTTTTGCCCGCACCGTTCCGACCGAGCAGGCCCACAATCTCCCCGCGCCGGACGTTGAACGTCAGGTTGTGCAGGGCGCGATAACTGGCGTAATCTTTCACCAGGTCCGCGACTTCAATCATGAAACTGTTTTCCATCGAGACTGCGAGCGGGAATCTGTAACCACACGAAAAGCCGGGGCCAACAACAAACCGCTGGATTCAGCACCCCGTGTTTTTCACGCTTTCAGGCGGAGGCTTCACCTGATCTTTACCCGAACGTCGCCCTGCTCAAAATACGGGGCGGACCTTCCGCGCTGCCGTGGAACAATAATGTTAAGGACGACGTCATCTCCAGAACCATTATCGGAAATTATGAGCGTCGCCCGGGCGAGATCATGTAGTTTCACGCCGTTGATCCCCGCGACCAGAAACCCCTTCTGCACGCCCGCCCTGCCCAACGGACCGTCATCATCAACGCCGGCTACCAGCAGTCCCGCTTCCTGGCTCACGCTGAAGGCGGTCGCAAGTTCGGGCGTCAGCTCCTGCAACGAGCCGCCGAGCCGCGTCCGCAACAGGTCGGAATTCTTGATCATTCCGACCTTCGTCCCGATCCGTTTGCCGTCCCGTCTGATCTCGATCTCGGCCGTCAGATTTTCGCTTTCACCGATCAGCGTGTTGAACTGGATGAAGCTGCCGGGAATCTTCCCGTTCACCCCGACCACCTCGTCGCCGGTCCGGAGTCCCGCCTTGTCCGCCGGACTGCCCTTCTGCACGTTGCCGATGATGAGCGGAAAAACGCCCGGATTGATCCGCGCGCCAAACCACATCCCCAGCATGGTTTCGGGAACGAATATCTGCGACACCGCCTCCCGCACCCGCTTCACCGGAATGGCGAAACTGATTCCCTGCGCCTGCACGCGATACTGTCCGCCACTGTAGATCGCAACGTTGATACCGATCAGTTTCCCGTCGAGATTGACCAGCGGACCACCGCTGTTGCCGGGGTTCACCGACGCGTCGGTTTGAAGCCAGTCCTCGATGCCAAGACGCTCGTCGTCATTGACCGGGCGGCGGGTCTTGGAACTCAAAATCCCACGACTCACTGAACCGCCGAGCCCGAACGGATTGCCCAGCGCCATCACGGTTTCGCCCAGAAACAGATCGCCGTCGTCGGCAAGCTTGACCGCCGGAAACTTCTCCGGCTTGCCGGTGACAATCTTCAGGAGCGCGATATCGGACCGGCCGCTGGCGTACATCACGGGCTCCGCCTCGAATTCACGGCCGTCGTTCAGCTTCACCTGCACGCGGGTTGCGCGTTCGATCACATGGAAACTGGTCAGGATGTAGCCCGCCTCATCGATGATTACTCCGGAACCGACGCTGCCGCTTTTGTAGCCACGTCGATAGCCGAAGAACTCGCTGAAGATATCGTCCATCGAATTGTTGCGGAACACGATGGTCTCGGTGGCGATATTCACAACGCTCGGCATCGCGGTTTCCACCGCAGAAACCACCGCATCACGACGCGGATTCACGTCCTCCGCAAACCCAGATCCCGGCGCCGCCAGCAGCCAGCCCCCCGTAAAAACGATTGCAGCAAATGCCTTACTTTGAATGTTCATCATCAGTTCATTCACACGGACAGATTCCTACGCGAAACCGTTCAAACCTGCCAGAATTTGAGCGTAATCAAATGGAAGATTTTACCAAGCGCAGGCAGTGAGTCGAATAAGGAAGGCAGGAAATTATGAAACCGGGTTTAATTCTCACCACAACTGTGATCTTTCCCATCATCAGCCGAACGGCGAAGCGCAGATAAGTGACAGTGCCTGTCTCGCTGCACGCTGTTTTTCTCCCGGAAGAACTCCCCGTTTTTTCCGTTCCTAAATTCCTGCATTCCTTAGTCCACGCCCATTCACGGTTATCCGGGCTTCAATGTTCGTGGAAGCTTCAGCTACTTCTCCAGCTTGATTTCGATCTCCAGTTTTTGAGGCGGATAACACACCGCGCCTTTGCAGGCCTGATAATTCAACGTGCCCTTCAGCGTGGCCGGGAGTTTCGCCTGTGCGCTGATGGCGAGCGGGACGGTGATCTCAAATTCCTCGTCGTAAACCGAAAGCGGTTTGTCGAGCCCGGCGACTTTCTCATCGTGACCTTTCGGATATTCGATCTCCCCCGCCTTGATTCCGGCGGCCGGATTCAACTTCACCACGGTCGGAATGAAATATTCTTCGGAAGGTTTGTGCGATTGCGTGTGGTAGCCCTTCTCGATCTTGAAATGCAATTTCGCCGAAACACGCGCGCCGGGCGCCGCGTCGCCCTCAATCTTCACTTCGGTCAATTCGACGTAACCCTTGGTCTTTTTCTGCGCGAAACAAAGTCCGGTGGAAAGCACGAGCGCCAAGGCGGTCAGGAAAATTTTCATGAAAGAAAAATGGCCGAAGTCGGAGGATTGCGCAACCGGTTATCCCGATCCGATTTTGACCGTGAATGGCAACGGTTCGATCAGCGGCGGGAGGCAAGCTCCTGCGCGGCGGTCGTTTCGTTTCGTGATCCACGACATCACGATTCCGCCCGTCCGCCGTCAGCGCCCCGACGCCCGGAACAAGATCACGTTCAAGCGACCAACAAACCGGGAGATTCCAATGCCGCCCGGTGTTCATCCAGATCAGCGACGCGTCACGGATTCCATAGAGTCGGACGCACTTTGCCGCCTGTCAGCTGTCAATAATCCAAACCCTTTTACTCCCTCTCTCGCTCTTCAATTTGGTATTGCTCCGGCCCGCTCCCAACCATAGCGTGGAAATCATGAAGAGTGAGAAAACCAGAGTATGGGACAAACTTTACTATGTGTCCCTGGGCTGCTGGCTTGGTTCAATTATATCGTTGGGGAGCAGCGCCGCACATTTTTGGACGATTAGCCTCTCCGGTTTGGCGTGCGCGTTCACATATTTCTTGGGTGTACTCGCCAAACGAGCTGAACCCTTGGATTAAGTAGTTCAAAGATCCCCCCCTCGCGCTCCCCCTTTCCCAAAAGTTCTGATTGTTGACATCACCCCACGAAAATCGGAGATGTCTCGGATCAAACCACCTGCCGTCCGCGCCCGTCGCTGAGCTTGACGACTGCCTCCAGCGCCCGCCGGCAAAGCTCCTTCCGGTTCTCCGCGCCGGTGATCGGTTGTGTTCGAGGCGACTTGCCGGTCACCGCATCAGGAGCAGAAAGATCACCACGCCCAGCCCGATCCGATACCAGCCGAATCCGATGAAGGTGTGGGATTGAACAAACCGCAGCAGCCATTTCACCGCGAGGAAGGCCGTGATCGCCGAGACAATCGTGCCCAGAATGATCATGCCCCACGTGGTTTCCATCGGACCGCCGTTCTTGAGAACTTTCAACGCCTCGTAGGCCCCGGCTCCGATCAACGTCGGAATTCCGAGCAGGAACGAAAATTCCGTCGCGGCCGGCCGCGCGACACCGAGCATCATCACCGCAAGAATTGTGGCGCCAGATCGCGACGTGCCCGGACACGACCCGGCGAGCAGTTGGGCCATCCCGGCGACGATGGCAATGGTCCAGGTAATCTCCGCAGCACTCGGTTTGTTCTTCAACCATTTTTCAATGGCGATGATCGCGATGCCGCCGACCACGGTGGCGATCAGAACCGGCAGTGCGGTTTCCGGAAGTTCCCAGTTCAACGCCTTGATGGCGAGCCCTCCCACGGCGGTGACGAAGAACGCGACTCCTAGTTTGAGAATGTAATCGCGGACGTCCGGTTTCCGCCATTCGGTCGCAAACTGTTTCACGCGTTTTGCGAAGACAACCACGACGGCGAGCACGGCACCGGATTGGATGCCCACGTTGAACAGGTCGGACTGGTGCGGCAGCCAGCCGGTGTTCTGCGCGAGCAACAGATGGCCGGTGGATGAAACAGGCAAAAACTCGGTGATCCCTTCGATGAGTCCTAAAATGATGACGGCGAGCCAGTCGGGCATGCGCCGTTTAGACTGCAAATCAGTTCCGGACTCAAGTGACAAATTGCGGGCGAAACAAATTCGTGAAGATCTATCGCTGCGGATGAAACACGAATAGGAACCATTCACCACGGAGGCACGGAGGACACTGAGCCAGCGATTGTGAAAACTCAGTGTCCTCCGTGCCTCCGTGGTAATTCAGTCATCCGTGTTTCATCCGTGGCAAAAAGGAATTCCAGTGAACGCTGCCCCGCGTTTGTTTACTCAAATTCCATCCAAATTACCGCCGCGCGATAAATGTGGTTTTCACGCGTGGGGGTTCTCCCTACTCTCGCGCCATGCATTTTCTGGTGACCGGCGGTGCCGGGTTTATTGGGTCACACGTGGGCGAACGTTTGCTGCGTTCTGGGCACGCCGTCACGGTGATCGATGATCTAAACGAGTTTTACGCGCGCGATATCAAGCTCCGGAACATCGAGGAAATCCGCGCGGTCGGCGGTTCGCTTGAATTTGTCGAGGGTGACATCACGGACGGGGCTGGTGTGGAAGATCTGTTTGCTCGTTCAAAGTTTGATCAGGTCATTCACCTTGCGGCCCGGGCTGGTGTCCGTCCGAGCCTGTCGGAGCCCGCGCTTTATCAACGCGTGAACGTCGAGGGCACGGTGAATATTCTGGAGGCCGCCCGAAAACATGGTGTCAACAAGTTGGTAATGGCGTCGTCGTCGTCCGTTTACGGCGTGAATTCAAAAGTACCCTTCGCGGAAGGCGATCCGGTTTTCCAGACGATTTCCCCATACGCCGCCAGCAAACTCGCCTGCGAAGCGCTCGGTCATACCTACCATCACGTGTATGGCATGGACATCACGATGCTGCGGTTCTTCACGGTCTATGGCCCACGTCAACGTCCCGATCTCGCGATTCACAAATTTGCCCGGCTGATCGATTCCGGAAAACCAATCCCCGTTTTCGGCGATGGTTCAACCGCCCGGGACTACACCTACATCGATGACATCGTGGACGGTGTGGTTGCATGCACGGAGCGGTCGTTGGGATATGACGTGTTCAACCTCGGGGAATCCCAGACGGTCACTCTGTCGCAGCTGATCACGCTGCTGGAAACCGCCCTCGGCAAGAAGGCGGTCATCGACCGGCAGCCGCTGCAACCCGGTGATGTCCCGATCACGTTCGCCGATGTGACGAAGGCGCGGGCGCAACTGGATTACCGACCCACGACCAAGATCGAACAGGGAATCCCCAAGTTTGTGGATTGGTATCGAAGCGTCCGCAACTGAACTTGAAAACTGAATGGGAGCTCTTTCCGGCCACCTTCAAAACTGTAACAATCCCGCGCCTCAACCAAGAAATGCTGCTTGGCCTGTCGGAGAATTCCGAGTACATAGTCCGCCCATGAAATCTCTTCGCACGTTATCCCTTCCAGTCCTGCTGGGATGTCTTGGGCTCTTGAGCGGTTGCCAGTCCGGTACAGACAGCGGCACGAGCAGCTACACTCCACCGACGGACTCGCCGGGCAACGTGCTCAAGGTTGGAGTCACGCCCGACATGGCGCCGATGGTTTTTAAACAGGCAGGGAAGTTGACCGGATTCGAAATTGAGATGGCCCGGGAATTCGGCAAGTATCTGGAGCGCCCGGTTGAATTTGTGCAAGTCAAGTGGGCGGACCAGCTCACCGCGCTTCAAAACGGCAGGACGGACATCGTCATGTCGTCCATGAGCATCACGCCCCAGCGCCGGATGCTGGCGGCATTTTCTAACCCCTACATGCATGTGGGGCAGATGATGCTTGTGCACCGCAAGGACCTCTATCGATACGCACTGGGGTTCCCTCAACCTCTCCCGGGCACCGTCGGCGTGCAACGTGGAACGGTCGGAGAATACGTCGTCGAAGAGATGTTCGCCCATTCAAAGAAGAAGACTTATCGCTCGATTGATGACGCGGTCAAAGACCTTGCCAACAAACGAATCGACTCGGTCATCTCAGACGCCCAAATCGTGTTGTATCAGGCCGCGTTAAACCAAACCGCCAGCCTCACAGTCATCCCCCGGATGCTGCATGAGGATTATCTTGGTTGGGCCGTGCGGCCCCAGGATACCGAGCTGTTGACGAAGGTGAACGAGTTCATCGCCAAAACGCAGAAAGACGATTCGATGAACGCCACCATCAAGCGTTGGATGCCGCTCGCACAGTAACGATTTCCCGCCCCCAAAACTCGAGGCCGAACAAACGTTCAGGCCGTTCCATCATGCGGGTTGAACCGGGGCCGCACGGGAACATTTGAAAAATGCTAGGCATTCTGTTCATCACCCTGCTGCTGATGCTGTGCTGCGTGGGCATCCATGTGCAGGTGCTCGTGTGGTTGCGAAGTCACACGGTCAGCTGGAGCCGCCGACCCAGCGTGAAACTCGGGTTCATCGTCTTCATGCTCCTCGTCACTCACATCATGGAAATCATGATGTTTGCCGGGGTGTTTTACGGTCTCATGAAATGGGGGCATTTTGGCGGACTCGAAGGTTCCCGGATCACGGCGATTCAGGACGCCGGGTCGACTGCAATGATCGAGCCGTTCAAAGAGGTCGTCTATTTTTCCTTCGCGACCTACACGACTGTGGGCTATGGCGATGTGACGCCGTTCGGTGAGATGCAAATTCTGGCACAGGTCGAGGCGCTCACCGGGTTGCTGCTCGTCGGCTGTAGCGCGTCGCTGGTCTTCACTTTTCTCCAGGAATTCCTGACCCAGCATCGGAAGAACCAATCCTGACATCCGCGCTGCCAAGTAATTTCAGACTTGTGGCCGACCTGCCGACCTACCGGAAACGTGGCGGGCACGACATCGCCAAAGGGGAAGTGGGGAGGATGCCCATATCACCTTGTCCCGGCTCCGCCGTGGTGGACGGGAGCTCTGGGGCGGTGCCAAGATGCGCACAGTGGCCGCTTCCGCACTATTCCGCTGGCGACGTTTCCCGTTTGGTGCGATACCCTCCAGTCATGCGCTCGATCCGAATCGCCATCGCCGTGGTCCTGATGACCAGTTTGACCTCCGTTTTTTCAGCGGATGAAAAAATTGAAACCAAGCTGCTGCTGCAACAGGCGAAACAGGCCTTTGTGGCGGGCAACCGCGATGAGGCCATCAAGATCGCGACGCTGATGATCGCCGAGGATCCGGAGAATCCAAACTGCTATTTCCTGCGTGCACGATGTTATGAACTCGAGGGAAAATCCGAACTGGCGGTCGAGGATTACTCCCGCATGATCGAGATGGCGCCGTTCGCGCCCGAAGCGCGCTATCACCGCGGCACACAGTATTTCCTGCTCGGCCGCATCCCCGAAAGTGTCGTGGACTACAACGTTTTGGCGGACTCCCAACCGGATCGTGCCGCTCAATACTGGCAGCGCGGGATCGCACTTTATTACGACGGGAAATATGACGACGGACGGAAACAGTTCGAGCTGCACCGCACGGTAAATCCCCGCGACGTCGAAAACACGCTCTGGCATTTTCTCTGTGTCGCCCGCCTGAAGAATGTCGATGAGGCGCGCAAGACAATGATCCCTGTCTCGGGCGATGCGCGGATTCCGATGTCGCAGCTGCTCGATCTCTACGCCGGCACGACCACCCCCGAGAAGGTGTTGCAGGCGGCCGAGGACCCGAAATCCGAGAAGCGGCTGATCCTCCTGCAACAACTCTACGCGCATCTCTACATCGCGCTGCTCTACGACGTTCAGGGCGAACGGGAGCTCTGCCGAAAACATCTTCAACGAGCGGTCGATCTCAATTTGAAGAACGAATACATGTGGGAGGTGGCCCGGGTTCATCTTCAACTGCTGGATTCCGGGCAGCTGAAATAGACGGGCGCCCCGCCCTGCCCCACCGGGACTCGCACCACTGCCGACGGTCCATCCACGCGCTCCATGTTCGCCGCACTGCTCACCACGGTTTTCTTCTCGCTGTCCGCCGTGACGGCGAATCGCTCGGTGCGTTACATGGGCGGCAACGAGGCCAACTTCTGGCGTCTTGCAATCGCGACCTTCCTGCTCGGCATTTTCGCCTACGTCTGGGGAATCGGACTGGAGGGCCCCTTTCTCCCTTGGTTCGTGTTGAGTGGTCTGGTCGGTTTCGGCCTCGGCGATGTCGCGCTCTTTCAGGCCTACCCGAAACTCGGCTCCCGGCTGACGGTCCTGATCGTCCACTGCCTCGCCGCGCCAATCGCGATGACAGCGGAGTGGCTGTGGCTGGGCAACGCCGTCTCGGTCATCGAGATCATCTGTTGCGCGACGATTCTCGCGGGCATCGTTCTGGCCCTCGCGCCGGGCAAACAGGCGCAGCCCATCCACCGCCACTGGTTCGGCGGTATCGTCCTCGCGATTGTCGCGGCTCTTGGCCAGGGCGGCGGGGCCGTGATTAGCCGCAAGGCCTACTCCGTCGCCGAAGCGACTGCGGACACTTCAGGAATCAACCTCGACGGATTCACCGGCGGGTTGACGGCGACATTTCAGCGAATCCTCGCCGGCCTGGTCATCGCGGGAATCAGCGTGCTGTTCGTGAAACGCAGGGCGGTCTTCGCACATTTCGGCCGGCTCACGAACAAGCCCATGCCGGTCATCACCCGCAATCAGTGGAGAAAGGCGGGACCGTGGATCGTCGTAAACGCATTGATGGGTCCGACCCTCGGGGTCGCCTGCCTTCAGTGGGCGCTTCAATCAACCGAGTCTGGAATCGTGCTGCCGATCGTCGCCTTGACGCCGCTCGTGGTCGTTCCGTTCTCGACCTACATGGAGGGCGAAAAACCGCCGCTGCGTTCGTTGATCGGAGGAATTGTCGCCGTCATCGGCGTCGTTCTTCTAACGCAATCAGGTTGGCTAGAAGCTTGGTTGAACCGGTAGCCGTTAGACCTCCGCCGCCAAACGGCTTGTCGGAAATCTCAATCAACGCCACGATCCTCCGACCAACAATGGAAACCGAACGATTCAACTATGCCCTGCCCGAAGAACTGATCGCGCAACGCCCGACTGAACGACGCGAAGAATCACGGCTTTTCCACTATGATCGGGCTACCGGCGCGCGCGCGCACACGACGTTTTCCAACATTCTTCAGTTCCTGCGTGCCGGAGATCTTCTCGTCTTCAACGATACGAAAGTGATTCCCGCGCGCTTCCACGGGATCAAAGAAGGCACCGGCGGCAAGGTGGAATTGCTGCTCCTGGAACCGGCGGACAACGGAGAATGGTGGTCGATGCTGAAACCGGGAAAGCGTCTGCGGCCGGGTTCGACCGTCAAACTGCTGAACCATCATTCTGAACCTGGCGACGTCACCGTCACGATCCTTGAAAAGAACGGGGAAGGCCACGGACGAATCCGGTTTAACGACGGCGTGAACATTCTCGAACGCGCCGATGAACTGGGCGAGATGCCGCTCCCGCCCTACATTCATCCGGATGCCGACCGGGCCATGCTCGATCTGACCCGTTACCAAACGGTGTTTGCGCGCGAGCCCGGATCAGTGGCCGCTCCGACCGCCGGACTACATTATTCTGACGAACTGTTGAATGCCATTCGTGCGGCCGGAGTGGAGACGTGCTTCGTCACATTGCAGGTGGGTCTCGGAACGTTCTCACCGGTCAAGACGGAGGAGATCACCGACCACAAGATGCACTCGGAGCAGTTCACGTTGAGCCAGGAAACCGTGGCGGCCATCAACGTGGCGAAGACTGGCGGGCGACGCGTGATCGCCGTGGGAACCACGTCTATGCGTGTGCTGGAAACGGTCGCCCAGCGAAACGGCGGCGACCTGGTCGCGGGAACAGATCGTTCCAATATTTTCATTTACCCCCCGTATTCCCCGCGAATTGTGGATGCTCTGACCACCAATTTTCATCTTCCAAAATCCACGCTCCTGATGCTGGTAAGCGCGTTCCTTTCACCGGGAAAACTTGAGGGAATCGACATCGCGAAATCGCTCTACGCCGAGGCGATTGA
Organism: Verrucomicrobiota bacterium; assembly: GCA_041689265.1. Lineage (GTDB taxonomy): Bacteria > Verrucomicrobiota > Verrucomicrobiia > Limisphaerales > RI-55 > JBDNGP01. Next base: position 55,216 of record JBDNGP010000045.1, on the reverse strand, counting down.
AAAACGTTACCGCTTCTTCAGCTACGGGGACGGGATGTTGATCACGTGAGCGAGCAACAAATCCGCAGCCTTTAGGGCGAAGAAAATAGCCCAGCGTTTCAACGCTGGCTTCCCGCGCCGGAATAGAAACCAGTCTCGTTCGGGACGAAAGAAACATCCCAACCACATCCGACCGACCAATTTTCCTGGTTCAACCGAACGTTCTTTCTTTCCCCCTTCCGGGGCTCGGACCATTTTGATCGCATCAAACCCAGCGTTGAAACGCTGGGCTATTTCCGGTCGTCCCGATGGGACTTCAATACTGGCATTCATCATGTGATGAATTACGCCATTAAATGCTTTCTCGCAGCCCTCTCGCCTCGGTGGCAAGCTCCCGCGCCGCCAGCAGGATTTCCGACGGACCCGACGCCGTCGTTTCTTGAACGACCGTTTCATCCTCTTCATCCGGATCGCCCAAACCCGTGTCGATGAATTGTTTCATCCGTTCCTGGATGAGTTCTTTGATTTCCTCGGCATTGTTGACGCCATGAAAATACGCGACGTGCATCAACTCGGCGGCGCCTTTCTGATGTTGATTCTGAGCCTCGCCACCGGACCCTCCGCCGGCCGTTCGCACAAGAAGATCTGAGATGCCGAGCATTCGTTGCAGCGGGCCCTGGCTCACGCTGGCTTGTTGAATGTTGGCGCAGGTCATCGTCATTTCACGGATGTCCCAGATGCCCGCCCGGATGCGGAGACTGCGGTCGGTCACGATGTACCAGCGCAATTCGTAGTCGAGCTTCACCAGCGCGAGCGACAACGGAATCTGCAACAAATAACCGGCGACACCGATCCATTCAAAAACGCTGATCACCAGCACCAAATTCTCATTCAATTGCTTCGACCATTGCCCCAACATGTAGAGGGAAAAAACGATGCCGATCAGGAGGGACACCTGCTTGATCGCCCATTTCGCCAGGAGCACGTAATAAAAATTCTTGGCCGCACGAAAGACCTGAACGGATTCGTGGCTCCCCGCCGGCGGTTCGGGTTCCGCCGGGATCTTCAGCCATTTGAAGAGCAGTTTACGCATCAAGATTCCTTGGCAAATCAGGTGGAAGTTGCGGAGTGGAACCGGTCGCGGTTTTCCGCGGAAGTTGCTCGCGAAGGAGCCGCAATTCATTCGCCGCCTCGCGCAGTGTTTGAGTCAGCTCCGCCACTTCATTTGCGCTGAGGGCAACCGGCTGACCCGCCGTCGAACTCTCACTCGAAGCCGCGCGCGCATTTTTCCGCTGCTTCAACCCGCGCATCTTTGAGTAAAGAAAATCGCGCAACGCCTCGTACTCCAGCACGCCTTCGATCGTCATTTCGGCGGCACTGCTGCCGCTGGCTGTTTGAATCTGCAACCGGGCCAGCCCGAGCCAACGCTCAATGATGTTCGAACTGAGATGAATGTCCTGGATGCGCGCGTAGTTCAGAATGATCTCTTTGCGAAACAGCAATCCCCAACGCATCGAAATGCCCTCGGCCCCGATCTTGTAGCGCATGGTATGATACCGAAAATAGGCGGGGAGAATCAGGATCGGGAACAACGGCCCGGTGAACAGGCACGTCAGAAAATAATACGTCCTCAACTTGCGATGAGGTCGCTCGATCTGAAGTATCTGACTGTGTTCTTCCGGTTCCATAAACTTTTAACCCGATGAAAGCACTCCGACGGCAACCCCGGTATCAGGCAAAAGCAACGTCGGGAAACAACCCAGCAAAATGACCGAAATCGCAACCAGAACGATCACCAGCAACACCACCGGGTTTGCATGAATTGCCGGAGCGTTTTTCGCACTTGGCAAAACCATCGCCTGCTTGAGCACCTGCAGGTAATAGTAAAATGACACGGCGCTCATCAACAGTCCGATCGCCACGATCCAGATCAGGCCAAGATCCGGTGAACCAGATTTCACACCGGCAGTGAAGGCGTAGAACTTGCCGAAGAAACCGGCGAGCGGCGGAATTCCTGCCGCTGACAAAATGAACACCATCAGACACAGCGCGAGCACCGGCGAACGTTCCTTGAGCCCGGCGAGTGACGTCATGCTGTCATCTCCGCATTGGTCCTCGACGACTCCGACCACCGCAAACGCACCGAGCGTCGCCAGCCCGTAGGTAACCGAATAATAAACCACGGCCGCCGTGCCATCGACACTGTTGGCCATCACGGCAACCAGCGCGTAACCGCCGTGGGCGATGGCTGAATACGCGAGCAGCCGTTTGACGCTCGTTTGCGCGAGGGCGACGAGATTACCAATCACCATCGACAGCGTCGCGAAAATCGCGAGCACCGGTTGCCAGCCTGATTCGAAATGTCCCCCCCCGGCGTCCCCGGCGAATTCACCAAATCCGACGTAGAGCACTTGCAAGAGAATATAGAAACTCGCGACCTTGGATCCGGTGGCGATGAACGCAGCAGCCGGCGTTGGTGCACCTTGATACGCGTCCGGCGCCCAGAGGTGAAACGGCGCGACAGCGATCTTGAATCCGAATCCGATCAGCGCCATCACGACCGCCACGTAGAAAATCAGGTCGGGCTCCTTGCCGCTCAGGTTCATCGCGATGGTTTCCAAGTTCAATGAACCCGCGATGCCGTAGATCAAACTCAGTCCGAACAACGTGAACGCAGCGGCCACACCACCGAACAGGAAATACTTGAGGGCGGCTTCCGCCGACGCGCGGCTTTCCTTGTTGAACGCGACCAGCACGTAAAGCGAAAGACTGGTCAGCTCCAGCGAGACGAAGAGCATCAGGAGATGTTGCGCGCTGCTGAGGAACAGCATGCCGGTGGTGGCGAAGAGAATCAGCGCGAAGTATTCACCAATGTGTTCCGTGAACCGGACCCGCCAGGAGATCAACGCGGTCAGCGCCGCGAACACCAGAATGCATTGCTTCACCAGCACGGTGGTCGGCGAGAGAACGAGCATTCCGTCGAGCACGGAACCGGTCTTTGGGAGAAACTGGAAAACGAAGATACCAATGATGCTCACGATCGCACTCACAAGTGCGAGTACCGACGAGCGATCCGCCGCGTCACGACCCCGCATCACGGTGAGGTCGATGAACAGCACGAGAATCGCACCAAGCACGAGGATGGTTTCGGGCAGTGCCAGTTTGAGAATCGCGGAATAATCGAACTGAAGGGGGTTCATTGGCCCACCCCCTTCCGCAATTCATCGAAGAGTGGCGACTCGAATGCAGGAATAATCCAGTCGAGCAGAACTCCCGGGAAGAGGCCGATCACCACGGTGCAGGCGAGAAGAATAACCGCGCCCACCTTCTCCTGAATCGTGATCGGTTCGAGTTCCATCGGTTTGAGTTCCGCGCGCGAGATTTCAGTCTTGTCAGGATAGAACGCCTTTTGCACCACGCGCAGCGTGTAGGCCACACCAATCACCACACCGATTCCAGCAAGGATAGCGTAAGCGGAGAAGCCGTGCCACGCGCCGATCAAGATCTGAATTTCCGCGACGAATCCACTGAAACCAGGCATGCCCATCGAGGCGAATCCCGCGATAACAAAAACAATCGCCGCAAACGGAAGCGTCTTCCGCAGCTGCATCAACTGAAGATCGTTCAACACCCGGGTGTGGGTTCGATCATAGATCATCCGTCCCACGACCGCGAAGAGGAGCCCGGCGATGATCCCGTGCGAGAACATCTGGAGCACGGCGCCGTTCAGACCGATCTGGCTGAGCGAGAGCAGTCCGAGCAGCACAAACCCCATGTGGCTCACGCTGGAATAGCCGATCACGAACTTGAAATCTTTCTGGGTCAGCGCAACCAGCGCCCCGTAAACGATTCCCGTAACCGCGAGTGCGCCGAGATACGGCGACCACATTTGCAGACCGAGCGGGAACAGCGTCATCGCCACTCGAAGACAGCTGTAGGCCCCCAGTTTCATCACCACACCGGCCAGCAACATTGACGCGGCGGTGGGCGCGGCGACGTGACCAGTCGGTGCCCAGGTGTGAAACGGCCACATGCCCGCGAGCACGCCGAATCCGACGAAAACCAACGGGAACATCCAGGCCTGCTGACCTTCGCTGAACGAGTGTTGGGCGAGCTCGACGAGGCTGAATGAGTTCGCTCCGGAGGCGACGTAGGCGGCGATGATCCCCAGCAGCACCAGCGCGCTTCCGGCGAAGGAATAGATCGCGAGTTTCATCGCGCCGTACTCGCGGTTGGTCGAACCCCACGATGCGATCAGAAAATATTTCGGAACAATCGCGATCTCGTAGAACACAAAGAGCAGAAACAGATCGAAGCTGAGGAACACGCCGTAACAACCGCCGATCAGCGCGAAGTAGTAGGCGAAAAACTCCTTAGTTCGCGTCTCGATATTCCACGAGAACAACACGCCAACGAACGCAATGATCGCCGTCAGCATCACCATCGACAGACTGATGCCGTCGACCGACAGATTGTATTGAATTCCCAAGGTCGGAATCCACGAATAATCCACCAGGGTTTGGATGCCACCGTCGGGCTTGAACGCCGACGCGCCGATCAACGCGACCACCAGACCGAGCGACGCCGTCAGCAACGCGACCCTGCGGGCGAGCTGAGGACGTTCCTTCGGCAGGCACATCAGCAGTGCCATTCCGAGAAACGAAATATAGATGGTCCAGGTCAGCATTTAATTTCCAAGCCCGCTCGCCAAGGCCTTCATTGATTCGTTGAGCACACCCACCACGCTCTGTGGCCAGATGCCGATCACGAACATCAGCGCCGTTGCCGGAGCCACGACCAGAATTTCTTTCGCCGTCAAATCAGGAAACTCCTTCCAACGCTCGATCAATGGACCGTTGAAGACTTTTTGAATCATGTTCAACAGAAACCACGCGGTGAACAGAAGGCCGGGAGTGGCAAACACTGCTGCCCACGGCATCAACCCAAATACACCCTTGAAGATCAAAAACTCGCCGACGAACCCGTTCAACCCTGGCAATCCCAGTGACGCGAAAATCGAAATGCCCATCAGTCCGCAAAACACGGGGGCCACTTTCCGCAGTCCACCAAAGTCGTCCATGCCGCGCGCACCACCCGACCGTTTTTCGATGAGGGCAACGAACCCGAACAGTGCTGCGGCGGTGATGCCGTGATTAAACATTTGCAATGCGGCACCGTTTAGCGCGGCCGTGCGTTCCGTCACGGCCGTTGACTCGTCGAAGGTGAACGCCACGGTTGCGAACACGGCGAGAGCGACGTAGCCGAGGTGGTTGATCGATGAATAGGCGAGCATGCGCTTGAGATCTTTTTGCATCAACGCAGCGGCCGCGCCGAAGACAATGCTGGCCAGTGCGAGCGCGAGCAGGGGCGTTTGCAGCGCCTGGATTTCTTTCGGGAAAATCGGAAGCAGAATCCGGATCAGCCCGTACGCGCCCATCTTTGACATCGCGCCGGTGAGCAGCATCGTCACGGGCGTCGGCGCTTCGGCGTAGGTTTGTGGAAGCCAGGTATGGAACGGCCAGATCGGCAATTTCACGGCGAACCCGAGGAAGGCCAGCAGGAAAATAAACAGCATCAACCCGCGCTCAGTCGTGAACGCGTCGAAGGACGAAAGCGACACGGAAAGCGCGGAAGAGAGTTCCCCGCTCCGCGCCAAATCAGCCAGTTCAAGAAAGCCAAACGGATGCGCCGATTCCAAGCGACCGGCGGCCAGGAACAAAGCCAGGAAGGCGAGCAGCAGCGCGATGCTGCCGACCATGGTATAAACGAAAAACTGGATCGCCGCACGATCCGCTCCGCGACCACCCCAGTTCTTGATCAGGAAGAACGCCGGGATGAGTGCAATCTCCCAGAATACGAACCAGTGAATGAAATTCAGCGCTGTGAAGGTGCCCATCAAACCGGTCTGGAGAAACAGAATCAGCGAGTAATAACCCTTTCCCTCGCCGCCCGGAGAAATGAACAGCGCAAACGGAACGAGCAACGCCGCCAGCATGATCATCACGAGGCCGAGTCCGTCGATGCCGACGTGGTATTCGACACCGATCGAGGGTATCCAATCCCATCGCTGCACGAACTGCATGGCCGCAGATTGCGGATCGAAATTCAGCCACACCACGACGGTCGCCAGCAGTGTGATGAAACTCGAACCCATCGCTGCCATGCGGTTCATGCCCGACATCCGGCTGTTCAGCAGCAGGATGAACACGGCGCTGAGCAACGGGAAAAAGGTGATGAATGTCAGGAACGGGAGATTGCTCATTTCGAACCTCCCCAGGCCAGCACGAGAACGACGAGCACCATCGTGATCCCGAACACACGAAGGTAACTTTGGATTTGGCCGTTCTGCGTTTCGCCGAGTTTTGTGCCGCCGGTTTTTATACCGCGACAGCCGACATCAAATCCGGCGTTGACCAGAAATTCATCCGAGAACCGGGCGACCCACGCGGCGGCCGAGATCACCAATCCGGTCAGATAAACGATCCCGCTGAGAACCTGTCGATCCAGCCAGTCGCTGAACTTCGCAAAGTTCTCGGCCCATTTGATCACGCTGATTTGATACAGCTCGTCGATGAAGAAGCGGTTTTTCAACCAGCCGAATACGACCGGACTCTTCTTCTCCAACGGGTCGGACTCGTCGGAAGTCTGGCGCGATACCAAACCGTAAAACCACCAACCGAGTCCGAGTCCGATGAACACCACGATCGAGGAGATCAGCATGAACGGAATGGCCTGCCAAAAATGAGAGAAGCTGAACTCCGCGTGATGCCCTTCCAGATAGCTTTCCAGCCAAGGATACATCGGCGTGCTGAGAAACCCGAGCAACAGCGCGAATCCCGCGAGCACGATCAGCGGCAGCGTCATCACGCCCGGACTTTCATGCGGATCTTTCTTATACGCATCCGTGTCGCTCTCGCTCCGCGCGTGTTTGACCCCGCGGTACTCACCGACGAACACGTAGAACATCTGGCGCGTCATGTAGAACGCCGTAAGAAACGCGCCGGCAAGCCCGATGTAAAACGGCCATTGGGTCGGTTCAAATCCGTGGGCATGATGAAGAATCCCGTCCTTGCTCCAGAAACCGGACAACAGTGGAAAGCCCGCGAGCGCCAGCATGCCGACCGTGTAGGTCGCAAACGTGATCGGCATGAACTTCCGAATTCCACCCATGCGCCGGATGTCCTGTTCGTGATGGCACCCGTAAATCACCGATCCCGCACCGAGGAAGAGCAACGCCTTGAAACACGCGTGTGTGAGCAGATGGAACATCGCGACGCCCACACCGCCCGTCCCGAGACCGATGAACATGTAGCCGAGTTGCGAGACGGTTGAATATGCGAGAATACGCTTAATGTCGTATTGCCCGACGGCGATGAACGCGGCGAACAACGCGGTCAGCGCGCCAATCCAGGTAATAACGTGCAACGCGGTGGACACCGCTTCGACGCCCGGTGGTTGAATCGCCAGCAACGGATAGATTCGCGCCATCAGGAACACACCGGCCGCCACCATCGTCGCGGCATGAATCAAAGCGCTGACCGGTGTCGGACCTTCCATCGCATCCGGCAACCAGACATGGAGCGGGAGCTGACCGGATTTGCCGATCGCACCGCAGAAAATCAGGAGTGAGATCGCGGTGCTGACGAGCATGCCTGCGCCCACGGTGTTCGAGACCATCGCGGTCAGCGCCGAGTGTTCGAGGCAGCCGTTGCCGTCGTCGTAAAACAGCAGCGTTCCCGTTTCGTTGTAAAGCCAGACAATGCCGATGAGAAATCCGAGGTCGCCGATGCGCGTCGTCATGAACGCCTTCTTGGCGGCGGCGGCGGCGGCCGGTTTTTGATACCAGAAACCGATGAGCAAATAGGATGCGAGCCCGACGAGTTCCCAGCTCATGAAGAGCAGCAGCAGATTGTTTGCGATGACCAGCCCGAGCATCGCCGACGCGAACAGCGACAGGAAACAGAAGAAGCGCAGGAAGTTGTCGTCACGCTCCATGTAGCCGATGCTGAAGATGAAGATCAACGCGCCGACAAATGTGACCATCAACAACATTGCCGCCGTCAACGGATCGAGAACCCAGCCGAGTTGCAAGGTTGTGTCGCCGATGGACAGCCAGTCGAAGTTGTAAGCTTTGCGATAACCGGTCTCTGTCCACGTCGTGAAGAACGCCACGAGCGAGAGCAGAAATCCCAGTCCCATCGCACCGATGGCCAGCGGCGGACCGAAGCGCCGTTGCGACTTCTTCATGACCGACAACACCGCCGCCGCCAGCAACGGCAGGAACGGAATCAGCCAGAGATTTTTGACAATCCAATTCATTTGATACCTGATTTGACTCCGGCTTTGAGGCCAACCTGAATCAACGCTTCTCGCGCCCACGTCCGCACAGTAGCTGACTCATCGTGCAAAGAGTTCGTCAATGAAGACATGGCATTTTTGGCGTCGGGACCAATTTGGCGAATTAACTCAATCGCGCGCAACCGAATGACGTAATTCGTTTCATTGAGGGAATTGATCAAGGTCGGTAGAACCAACTTAAATCGTATGGGATCGATCGTGAGAATGGTTTCGGCACTTCTCATTCTAACAAAAGCATCGTCATCGTTCAAAGCTTCTGTAACTGCGGGCAAAGCAGCTTCAGCCTTTTCTTTGTCCTGCCGAATTGCCCCCAAGTCGTATGCGGCCGCATCACGCACTTCGGGATCAGAATTCTTCAGTTCGGTGACCAGTCGCGGCACTGATTCTCCGTCACCAGGAGCAGACGAACCGACCGGATAGACATTGGTCATACCCGCACCTCTAAACTGCATTTGATCCTGGTATTTCAGGTTTGCGATCATCCCCGGAATTTTGTCTTTGTACTCTGGCCCCAATCCAGCCAACGCGTCCGCTGCGTAATCGGCCACCGAGCTCTTGCCGAACGAACTGGGCGAGGAGATAGACTTCGGAACCCAGACATATTTCTGTTTCAAGGCGTCAATGAGAGCAGCAACGACCACAGGCGAGTCAGGCGCGATTCGCGCCAGCGCCCGAATCGCGTGGGCGCGGGCAAGTGGGCTGTATGATGTGCCGTTCGATTCCCCTTTTGATTTATCCGTTTCCCTGACTTCGGTGAAGTTCAGCTGCCCCACCAGCGCTGGCACCGCGTTCGAAGCTGGTGGTCCTATTTCCCCTAGAATCAGGGCCGCGCATTCCTTCTGCCGCCAATCATCTAGGCGCACAGTCGGCAAAACCTTGAATAACCAGCCCGGCGATTTCGACTTTAGCCTGACATACTTTGTTTCCAATTCAGATTTTTCCGTCAGCTTGTGCTCAAGAAACACGATCCCCGGCGGACCAGCTTTGCGGAATAGTCCGGCGTACCTGGGAAGATCATCAATGGCGCGTGATGGGTGGTAGTAGGAGGTCGCAAAAATTTCGAGCCAGACTGAAAGCCGCTTACCATCAACTACAGGACCCTGCGAAGGATCGGGCCACCACAATAACCAGACAAACACAGCAAGGACGGCGGAGGCTATCAGCCCCCACCATCGCTTCGTTGTGTTACAATGCTTGTCCACGCCTCAGCCCTTCAGAGAGTTCACTTCATCCACGTTGACGGATTTGTAATGGCGATAGATCGCGATGATCAATGCCAGTCCAACGGCGGCTTCCGCCGCTGCGATGCCAATTGAAAAGATCACGAACATGATGCCGTCGATGGAGGCGGCGTTCGGACTGAAACTCCAGAAGGCGATGAAGTTCAGGTTCGCGGCGTTCAACATAAGTTCGATGCCGACCAGCACGAGAATGGCGTTGCGGCGGGTGAGCACGCCGACGAGCCCGACACAGAACAGCGCGGCGGAAATCAACAGGTAGGCCTGGAGTTCGTTCATTTCCGTTCCCCTTTCTGCCAGGCGATCACCACCGCACCCAGCATCGCGGCGGTGAGCAGTATTCCCATGACCTCCAGCGGCAGCACGTAGGTCGTCATGAGTTCCGTGCCGATCTGTTTTACCGTGGTCGAGTTACCGGTGATTGACTGCGGTTGAATGGACTTTCCGCCGAGGATGGCGAAGGAGAGACAGCCAAAGACCGCCACGGCGATAGCCAGTCCGTACCACCATTGGGAATTGAAAAAAGGTTTCGGTTCTTCACCACCCGACCGCGTCAGCAGGATCGCGAACACGATCAAGATCGCGACGGCACCGATGTAAACTAAGATCTGCGCAAACCCAACGAACTCCGCGCCCAGTCGCAGGAAGAGTATTGCCACTCCCAGAAAACAAACCGCCAGCGCGAGCACGCAGTGAATGAGGTTGCGCAACGACATCGCGGCGATGGCCGCAGCCACCGTCGCAACACCAATGATGAACAACGTCAAATCCATGAATCAGTCGGCAAATCGATACGTTCGTTTCTGCCACCCGCGCGCATCGAACAGGCTTCTGCTCAGCAGAAGGTGAACGCCAAGTATCAGGCCGCCGCAAACCGGCCAGCCGAACACAGGGTTGGCGAGAAATTTCCAGAGTCCCGCAGCTACAACGACGACCAAAGACATCGGCAGCATGAATTTCCACGCGAAGTTCATGAGCTGATCCATGCGCAGTCGCGGCATCGTTCCGCGGATCCAAATGAACAGCGCGATCAGCACCAGCAATTTCGCCAGGAACCAAACCGGTCCCGGCAACCATCCCTCGAGAAACGCGAACGGCGCGTGATAGCCACCAAGGAACAGCGCAATGGAAAGTCCGTTCATCGCGAACATGCCGAGATATTCTGCCATGAAAAACAGCGCGTATTTGAATCCGGAATATTCGATCAGATGCCCGGCGATGATCTCCGACTCGCCTTCCGGAATGTCGAACGGCGAACGGTTGGCCTCCGCCAGCGAAGCGATGAAAAAGAGAATGAACCCGGCGAGCCCCCACGGCGTGAACACGTGCCAGTCCCAGAAATTTCCGGATTGCGCGTTCACGATACTGACCAGCGAAAGTGATCCGACGGCCATGATGACGCTGAACGTCGAGATGATCAGCGGCAGTTCGTAGCTGATCATTTGCGCGATGGCCCGCATGGCACCAAGCAACGCGTATTTATTACGGCTCGCCCAACCGGCGCAGAAGATGACGAGTTCCGTCGAAGCGCCGATTGCGAAAAAGAACAGGAGACCAGCGTCCAAATCGATCGGCACAATGCCCTCGCCGTAAGGAATCACAGCGAACGCAAGAAACGCGGGAATCAGCAGTGCCACCGGCGCCATGAAATGCAGAAACTTGTCAGCATTGCGAGGAACGATGTCCTCCTTGATCAACATCTTGATGCCGTCGGCGATGGGTTGTCCGAGGCCATAGAGACGGGTCTTGGTGAAGGGAAGTCCGACGCGATTCGGACCGATCCGGTTTTGAATCCGGCCCAGACCTTTTCGCTCAAGCCACGTGGCGAGCGCGAACAAGGTGGCGAAACAAATCATGATTGGAATGATCGACAACATCACCGCTGCCGGGGTCTGAAGTATTTCGGGCAACAACCCGACCAGGGATTGCTTGAAGTTGACCAGGATCTGGTCGGCTGTCGCGAGGATGGGTGTAGTCAACGTAAGTTGGCTCATTGACGGCGGCAGTTTTTACGAGCCCGCGTCCGGTGTCGAGGCAGGAGTTGTCGGAGTTCCCTCCGTTTTTGCTTTGGCGGCCTTCTCCTCGGCGGCAGCTTTCGCCTTGGCTTCGTCAGCCTTTTTCTTTTCCTCGGCTTTGACGACCACGTCGGCCCGGCGTTCGTCAATCGTTGCCGCCAGGGTTGGGCTGATCTTTTGCAGATATGAATTGGGCCGGGCGAGCTGCTCCTTCTTGACGAGCAACGCGTCGAAGCGATCAGTGTTGGCGATCTCGAAATTGTTGTCCATGAAAATGGCCTCGAACGGACACACCTCCGCGCAAATCCCGCAGCTCATGCAGACGGACAGATCAATGTCAAAGACGGCCGGATAGAGCTGCGGCTTGCCGACGAAGTCCGGTTTCTTGTCCTTGCTCTTGACGATGTAGATGCACTTGGGCGGACACTCCTTCTCACAGATCTGGCAGGAGACGCACCGCAACGTCTTCATCGGATCGTCGCTGTCATCGAAAACGAGAATAGGAAACTGGCGGGTGTTCTCCTTGATGACGGCCGGTTCCTCGGGATACTCGATCGTGGGCAGCCGCTCCTTGCTCACGTAACTTCCGAAGAAATTGCGCGCCGTTTCCTTCAGGCCTTTTGCTAATCCAGATCCAAGCATGGTGTGTTGAGACCAAATGTAGGGGAAACTGCGAAAATGCGAAGCCTGTTTTTGATATTTGGATGATCCAATCCGGCTGGCCGCCCGACCGACTGACCTTCCCGCCTGTTGTTCGCAAATCATCGGGCACTGAAACGAATTTGCTTGGCGTTGGTCGATTTGTGCTCCTTGTATTTCCTTTCATATGACCAGCGGGTGCAATTCCGATTCCCCGCAATCCGCCAGATTTTATGCCGAACGATTTACTAGTCAGCGAAGCCGACGCGGCGACGCTCAAGGCGCAGTCCAACGGATGGCCGTCGTGGGATCTCACGCCCCGCCAGACCTGCGATCTTGAACTTCTCCTGAACGGCGGGTTTGCGCCGTTAAACGGTTTTTTGACCCGCGACGATAGCAAATCGGTTTGCGAAAAATCCCGGTTGGTCGATGGAACGCTCTGGCCGGTGCCAATCCTGCTCGAAGTTTCACGACCGTTCGCCGCCAAGCTCACTACCGGCGGCCGGCTCGCGCTGCGTGATGCCGAGGGAGTGATGCTCGCCGTCCTCCGGATCGACGACATCTGGAGCGCGGACGATGGCGCTGAAGGTTTACCGGTCTGTCTCGGCGGCCCGGTCCAAGGGCTCGAATCGCCGGAGCATCACGATTATCGGTCGCTGCGCCACACGCCCGAACAGTTGCGCACCGAGTTCGCCCAGCGCGGCTGGCGCAAGATCGTCGCGTTTCAAACGACTCAACCGATTCATCGCGCGGAGTTTGAGATGACCAAACAGATCGCGCTGGAGCACCGCGCCAACCTGCTGATCCAGCCGGTCGTCGGTTTCACTCACCCCGGCGAGCGCGATCACTTCGGTCGCGTGCGCTGCCATCAGGCAATCCTCCCGCACTATCCGAGCAATCTCGCCGCACTCTCGCTGCTCCCATTGTCGGTTCGCGAGACCGGTGCGCGCACGGCTTTGCTGCAGGCGATCATTCAGCGCAATTTCGGCTGCACCCACGTCATCGCGCCGGATGATGCCGACTCCCTCGCAGCGTTGAGGAAATACGAAAAGGAAATCGGAGTGGAAGCCATTCCTTATCGCAAGCTGGTTTACTCCGAGGAACAGGACGACTTCGTGTTGAAGTCGGAATCAGCGGACTGCGTGACGAAGGAAATTTCAGAAGCCGATCTGGAAACGCGACTTGCCGAAGGACGCGAGCTTCCGACGTGGTTCACTTTTCCTGACGTGGCGGTCGAGCTGCGGAAAAGTCATCCACCGCGATCCAAACAGGGGTTCACCGTATTTTTCACGGGGCTGTCCGGTTCCGGAAAATCAACCGCAGCGAAGGCGTTGTGGAGCAAGTTCCTCGAAATTGGCGGACGTTCCGTCACGTTGCTGGACGGCGATATCGTCCGGAAAAACCTTTCGTCCGAACTCGGGTTTTCAAAGGAGCACCGCAATCTAAACATCCTGCGGATCGGCTTTGTCGCGAATGAAATCACGAAGAACGGCGGCATCGCGATCTGCGCGCCGATCGCGCCGTACGATGCGATCCGCAAACAGGTGCGTGGTCTGATCTCCCAGCACGGCGGGTTCATTCTAGTTCACCTCTCGACGCCGCTGGACGTTTGCGAAGGACGTGATCGAAAGGGGCTCTATGCGAAAGCGCGCGCGGGCATCGTGAAAGAGTTCACTGGAATTTCCGATCCTTACGAGACTCCCGCCGACGCCGAGGTTGTGCTGAACACCGACCTGCTGAACGTCGAGGAATGCTGTCAGGAAATCCGGATTCATCTAGAGAGCAAGGGCTACATCGGTGTCAGGACGCGGTAACAAGTTAATTGGGCCGCAGATCGAACAGGATGGCTGTGCTGGTTGCCGGGTTCGCGCGACACGGAATCAACGCTAGAGTCGTCGCCTCGACCGCTGAACCAAAAGACGAGTTTGTAGTAACCTACGTGGCTTACCGAAAATGGGACATGGCTCCGTATCTCGTCGATGCCACAATCAAAATCGAAAAGAATGGAGAGATAGTCGCCTCTGCCGAGTATCACTTGAAGGGGGGTGGCGGACTTTCGCCTGCGAAGTGGAAAGGCACCAAATCAAAGATGGACCCCGTGATTGATGAGCTTCTGCAAAATTACAGATAGGAGCAAAATACGACTCGTGATTCAATAGCCTGTCCTGCATCGGTGCGAAACAATCTCACGCTTTGATAAAGCGCAACCCCGCCAGATTCTCGTGCGAGAAGTGCCCATTCGTCCGTCCAGAAAGTTCGGAGACGCCATCTATCTTATGAGCGCGGCCCGTTGACCGTTCCCCCGAATACCCACCACCCCCGATTCATCTGCGAATATTCTCTACAGAGCGGCAAAAAATTTACCCTGCCCGAAAGGTGACGTTACACAATGGGGAGTAGTGTGTCATTTTGGCGTAATATTAAGATTTTCGGCAATTTTCTCCGCGAATACTTGAAATTTATCGATTTTCGGGTGCTGCAAGTCGAGAAACGCCGAAATCACTGAGCAATTATTGAAGTCCGTAGTGTTAACTGTTCGTTCACCGCCACCAAGTGTGTTTTTCCCCGCGATTTGGAAATTACGGTTGTCGTGTCCCCACCGCCGCCCGATGCGGCCTCGGTCCTTGCAAGCGGACCATCCTACATTGTGAGTGGCGTCGCTGGACGCTCGGCAGCCGGATCTCCAGAAATCAATACACCTCCATGACCCGATAGAATCGCCTCGGAACGAATTCGGACCACGGAAGAGTCGTGAGTGGAAGTTCAGCAGAACTGACCGGGGCAAGATCGCCAAACCATCGCCACGACCCGCCCGGCTCCAGACCTTCTGTTACCTGCACTTGATAGTGACGGCCCGCCAGAACCGAGACAAATGACTGAAACCCGCTGCCAGGCGAAAACGGTGCCACTCGAAGTGCGGGTATATCCGGGTCGTTTAGCTGAAGCCGGATGCGGTTGTAGACACGTTGGCCATCGGGACCGGACAGAATCAGATGATATTCACCATTCGAACCGGCAGTGAGGACGCCCAGGTCCAGTTCGTTACCAGATTGACCGCCGATCGCGATTCCGTCGCGATGCCAAACGTTGGTCACATTGGGCTTATTCTCAATCGTGGCCACCAAACGGATTCTTGAATGCTTGAGCACGGGCAGATCGCTGACTGTATTGCCCTCGATGACAGGCAGATCCACTTCGTTGGTCTGGAAGCCGGAAATCTCCCTGAAAGCCCGCAGCGCGAGCAAGCGTGGTGGCATCAGCGGCAACTGTCGCACTGAGTATCCTAGTCTAGACAACCGAGCAGGCAGTCCGTCCTCTCCAACAGCGTGTGCGGCCCCCACGATGAACATGGTGGTCTTCGATCCGACGAGTTCGTTCGTCACCGCGCCGATCCAGTTCTGGTTCCGCGTGGTGATGATGGACGAGTAGATTCCTGGCGATTGGGCAGCCATAATGGCGTTGGAGCGGGCCAGCGCCGGGGTATTGCCCTGCTTCCAGTTTTCAATGAGAGGCAGGGTGCCCCCACCGGGGTTTTCCATCCCGATAATCAGTGAACTCAGCAATTCGGATTCCGGGGAGTTGGCAATGAAATCAAATTGTTCAATTGGTGTCTCCAGATACGCCCGCGATACACCCCGGGTCTTGGCCAGATTGAAGAAATATCGGTCCACGCCATTCGCTTCCGAAACGTCGAGATCAACATTCGCATAGGCACCGACAAGCGCAATGACAAACCATGGCCTGTACGGGCGGAAGTAGTCAGCTGGCAGACTTTTACTCACTGCGAAATTTTGGAGCTTTGTGTAGGTCACGGGGGGGAGCTTCGATTGTAGGTTCTGCCCGGAAGGATAGGTTGCTCGGGCAACTACGTAATTGCCAACCGAGTCAGATGCCGCTTCGTCGAGGTCGGTCTCAAAGTAAACCTTGGTCGACTGATTGAACGCCTGAGTCATCGAGACCGGAAGCGGGCGGTCCGTGCTTCGAAGAACGTGAATCGAGCCGAGAATATAAACCCGGCTTTCACCATGATCGATTTGCCAGAGAAAGTCTTTGCCGATCGAATCAAAGGGGCGTTCGACTTCAACCACTCCGTGCATCGGCCCAAAGTTGTAGGACGTGTAGGCGGCATCCGTGTTTTGGTAGTCATTCCATTTGCCGTAGACGCTCAGGGGCAACTCCCCATTCCGGTCGTTGCCCATCATGTGAACGTAATCTTCGCCAGCGGGCGTGTTATTGTCTGGCTGGCCATCCAACCAGTTTAAGAAAGTCACCGGCTCACCGCTCGACCAAACGAAGGTGCCCTCAGTCACCACGTCATTGAGTCCGATCCAGAGGCTCCTTCGGACGCCACCGTAGCTACCGAAGGTCGACCAGACCCAGTCCTGTTCCGGCTGCCCGTTGATCGTCACAAGGTGACCACCGAGGCTGACCGCCTCCTGTTCCGCTGAAGTCCACGAACCCTCCGTCAGCAGGTAGTAATCGTGATCGGTGGCCGTATTGTAGATTGGGCCGGCAAGGATTTCAGAAATGGCTCGATTGGGCGCGAGCGCAATTGCTCCAACCGTCAGGCACAGTATTATGGTGTGTTTCATTGTGAATCATCTACTCCGCTGATGGTTAAAGGTGAGCGTCAGGACAAATCCCGGCATTTCATTTTCTGATGCCGTCGTTCTACCATTCACTGGATTACGCCATATCAGGGCGTGTTCAGCAATCCCAAAAAGCCGCCCTAATGGGGCGTGCCTTTAAGCAGCAAAGAACGGCAGCAGTTGCAGAACTTCGGAGCGGCTGTCCGCCGGGAACGAATGGCACGAGGTCTGACCCAGGAACGGCTGGCCGAACTCGCCGGTGTGAATCCACGCTATATTCAAAAGATCGAAGCAGGAATCGTAAATGTCCCGCTCACCACCCTGTTGCGGATCCGTGGCGCATTGAAGTGCCCGATTCATGCGTTGATCCCGTAAAAGGGTCGTAAAAGGGTCGTAAAAGGGCCTTTAGATTGATAACTCCGAGGGGGCCACCGTTTCTTCGCGCCGTCTTCGCACAGCAAGTAGTTTGCGTAGTTCCGGATTCCAAGATGCAGCCGTCCGGCGTGCCATTCCACCGGCCGCACTGTCGCCGGTCGATCACGCCCCCGCCCTACTCGATCGAGAGTTCCTGTTTGATGCCGAACTTCTCCAGCCGTTTGCGGAGGGTCGCGCGGGTGATCCCGAGAAGCTTCGCCGCCTGGACCTGGTTCCCCTGCGTCTCCTGCATGGCGGCGACGATGAGCTCGCGTTCCACGGCAGGAATCACTTTCAGCGCGCTGTTTTCGCGCGCCCATTTGAACAGCTGCCGGGCGATGGAAGGGATGTCCAGTTTGCCGTTCGCTGCCGTCGTCCCGGCGAACGAGGCCGCAGCCGGTTGCACGGAACCTACTCCGGTCGCAACGGCCGGCGGGCCGCCCGCGAGAATTTCTGCGGGCAGGTCGTTGCTCAAGATCGCGTCGCCCTTTGAAACGACGAGCGCGCGTTCGATCACGTTTTCCAACTCCCGCACGTTGCCCGGCCAGCGATAGCTTTCAAGCCGCTGCAAGGCGTCGGTCGCGATGGATTTGGGCCGCTGGCCGAGCTGCTTGCTGAACTTCCGCAGGAAATAATTGACCAGCAGCCGGATGTCCGACCGGCGTTCACGCAACGGCGGCATTTGCAGACGCACCACATTCAAACGGTAAAACAAATCCTCGCGGAATTCGCGCTCAGCCACCGCTTGTTCCAACGGCTTGTTGGTCGCGGCGATCACCCGCACATCGACGCTTACGGGCTCATTGCCACCAACGCGTTCAAACGTTCCCGACTGCAGGACGCGCAGAATCTTGGTCTGGGTCGGCAGGCTCATGTCGCCGATCTCATCGAGAAAGATCGTCCCGCCGTGGCATTTCTCGAACTTGCCGATCCGCTGGGTGGAGGCGCCGGTAAACGAACCTTTTTCGTGCCCGAACAGTTCACTCTCCAACAGATTCTCCGGAATCGCGGCACAGTTGATGGCGAGGAAGGGCTTGTTGCTCCGGCCGCTATGATGATAGATCGCGCGGGCCACGAGTTCTTTACCGGTTCCGCTTTCGCCGGTGATCAACGCGGTAGCGTCCGAAACCGCAAGCTGGCCGATCAGTTTGAAAACATTCTGCATCGGCTCACTGTGTCCGACGATGCCCTGTTCGTAATCCTCGGACTCAAGCAGCGGTTCGTAGCTCACGACCTGTTTCATGTCGCGGGAGGCCTTGAGGGCGTCGCTCACGATCTGTTTCAGTTTCGGGATATCAAACGGTTTGAGCAGGTAGTCAAACGCGCCGAGCTTCATGGCCTCGATCGCGGTCTGCGTCGTGCCGTACGCGGTCATCATGATGACCGGCAGCTTCGTGTCCACATCCCTCAACTGCCGCAGCGTTTCGAGACCGTTCATACCGCCCATGCGGACGTCCATGATCACTAGGTCGGGCTGCACTTTCGACAGCAGGGCGAGACCTTCTTCGCCGCTGTTGGCCGTGGTCAGCTTGATCTCCGGTGAACTGAAAATCCGCGTAAAGGAATACTGCACGTCCGTCTCGTCATCAATTAATAGAATCTTGTCCATGTCACAGGTGGAAACGTCAAAGTTGAAGAAGTAGCATTGATCATGAAAATTGGGCAGTGAAATTTCCTCATGCAAACCGGGACTAATTTTCCGGAGTCCGGCGTCATTCTGGCCCGGATTCGGTCACTTCCTCCAGATGCTGGCGATCTTTCAAAAACAGATAAACGCCGCCGCCGACCAGGCTCCAAAACAGGCTGCCGGCGTAGGCGAGAAGCGATAACGCAAGCGCCGAGGTCTCGGGGATCAGAAACGGGGTGGCCGCCAGGATGGCGACATAGAGGTTTTCACGGACGCCGAGACCGCTCGGAGTGATCGGCAGGGCGGAGATGCAGATGATGGACGGCACGATCAACATCCACACGGAGACCGGCACAGCGATGTTCAGCCCGCGCGCCAGAATGATGTATTGAAGCACGCACACCAGATTCAACACCGTCGATACCAGAACCATTTTGAAAAAGAAGCGTTTGCTGCGCCCGAACTCCCGACACGAGTCGAGCGAACGACCGATCCATTTGCCCTTGGGCAGTTGTTGCAGCCACTCGCGCGCCCCGGTCCATCTATTCGACAACCCGGCCCAAAATGCCGGAACAACGAACCCGGTGCCGACGATCAGCATTCCCAGAATGACGAGCATCAGCAGCTGCAGCCGTTTGTGTGATCGCAGCAGATCAAAGTTGAACGCGACCATCGCCAGGGCGAACAACAGCATGCTCCACAGACCGATCACACGATCCACAAACACGGTCACCACAGCCTCGGTCTTCTTGTGGGCGGTCTCTCCGGCGGCGTAATAGGCTTTCATCAAATCACCACCGGTCGAGCCCAGCAGGAACGAATTGAAAAAGTGGGCGATGAAAGTAATGCCTAGCGCGCGGCTCCACGGCAGGTTCAATCCCTGAACCCTTAGTGCGATCATCCAGCGGGCGACGCCGATCAGGAGGGTCAGCCCCATGACGAGAAAAGAGAGTATCAACGCGAACGGGTCGACTGCAGTGAGATTACCCCAGAGTTGCGGCGGCCCCGTCTCCCAGGCGATCCGCCACTGTTGGGAACGGCTCAATTCCGCCCACGCTGGCGGGCCCTGCCACGCCAGTCCGCCTTCTGTCATGAAGATGACGTGAAATATCCAGACCAGCAGCAACAGGCAGATGCCGAGCCGCCAGCCGATGCGACGGATGGTTTTGCCTGCGCTCACCTAGTCTCCCCAGAGGTCCATGACGTAGCGGGTTCCGCGTTCCACGGCTTCGCGAGTCAGCGACGGACTGAACTCGAACACCTTGATGTGTTCCGGTTTCACAAAGGGTTTCAGCGAGGCGAAATCAATACAGCCGGTTCCAGGCTCCTGATGATCACGACCCGGAAACTTCACGTCGTGGATGTGAAATCCTTGCAGACGCTCCCCCATATTCTCCAGATGTAGACGATGGACGAGGAGCCCAAGATTCTCTTTGATTTGCGCATGGCCGGTGTCGTGCCAGTAACCCACCGTTTCCGCCGGTTGATTCTTCAACCAGAACGGAAAATCGCCTTCCAGTGGAATCTCCTCCATCGCCTCCCGGTTCTCGACACCGAGCATGATCCCCTCTTTGGCTGCCGCCTCGACAAAAATCTTCAGCAACTCGTCAGCACGATCAATATACTTCTCCTTGCGCCGTTCGCGTTTTTCCATCGCCTCCTGAATCAGCTTCTCAAACTTACGCGAGTTCTGTTCTTCCTTTTCGACCATGCTCAGCAACTTGTCGGTATAGTCCCGCATGGTGATCTGGCCCATGTGCAGCACGACCAGTCTCGCCTTCAACCGCGCGGCCGTCTCGATGGTCTTGAGCGTGTGCTTGATCGCGTTCTCACGTTCCCAACGATCCGAAGAAGTAAACTTGAAGACGTTGGGGGCGGCGTGGTTCACGCCCATCGGAAGCGGACAGAAATTGTGAAGCGTGGAAATCTTGATCTCCCCGGCGTCGACGGCGTCGAAAATGCCCGGCAAAAGACTGATGCGAATGCCATGACTGAGCTCCGCATACTCGAATCCGAGTTCACGGATCTCACGGAGCATGGCCCGACCATCAGTATGATTCTTGGAATTCCAACAGGTAGAAAGTGCGTACATCGAAACAAAAAAGACCGAGTGCCGTTCTGACAACGCAGCACGGCACCCGGTTCAAAACGGATTAGCGATCAATTATCAGCATAGCGTGCACTCAGCATCGCGGAAAAACGCGCTGCCTTCATCTTGCGACGCTTCCGCGCGCTGGGCTTTTCGAAGTGACGATGATTGCGTACTTCTTTCAATACGCCTTCACGATCGATTTTCTTCTTCAAGCGGCGCAGTGCTTTTTCTACTGGTTCGCCTTTTCTAAGTCTGATTTCAGTCAACTAAACTCACATCCTCTCTGTTGCCGGTATTTCAGCGGGGTGAATAGATCCCGGTGAACTTCCCGAAAAATCGAGGCAGGAGAGTAGGGACGGACTTCGAACGCTGTCAACCGACAAACATGCACATCACTAAAATAGTTATAACAATTTTAATGTGAACAGGTTACAAACATGAACTGAGGTTCCTTCCCAATTTGGCGGCAAAACCCTCCTGAAGCAGGACATTCAGAAACGCCAAACCGCCTTGTGAGTAAACTGCGAATAAAACCACAGCCTAACCAGCGACCTCTATTTAACTATTTATCAGTAGGTTACGAAATACCGCCTGACTTTCCATTTAAAATAGAAGAGAGAGTTGTTCACTTTGCGTTCGAGGGCATGTCCGCTGCTAGGATCAGTTTTGTGCAAGTTCAGCTGACCGAATTCGAAACCGACAATTACCCCCTGGCGATCCAGGATAACCGCAATTTTGTTATGACGAGCGACGAGATCTCAGTATCCATTCAACCGGCATCGCACGGAAAATCCAAGATCAACGTCAGCATCGGCCGAAGCACCCGGCTTGACCGCCGCACCGACGAGAAGATCTTCCGGCACTCCAGCCCTGTAATCGGCGCCAACACACTTTCTATCATCGGACAGATCGAACCCGGGCGCACGGTCCGGCTTTATCGCCAGATCCACTGACTTTCCGTTTTGCAACCAAAGAAAAGGCCGGTCGATTACTCGACCGGTCTTTTCTTTTTTCTAAAGTTCAAGATCTCAACCGCCCACCTGGGTTTGATACGCCGCCGCATCCATTAGTGCATTGAGTTCGCCCAAGTCGCTGACTTTCACTTTGAAAAACCATCCGCCCTCGTAGGATTCGCGATTCACCAAACCGGGATCCTCTTCCAATGCCGGGTTCGATTCGATTACTTCCCCACCGACCGGAGCGTAGATATCACTGGCAGTTTTCACTGATTCCACAACCGCACATGCGTGACCGGCGCTCAATTGCCGTCCCACCTCCGGCACTTCGACGAATACCACGTCCGTCAGTTCGTGTTGCGCGTGATCGGTGATCCCGATCGTAGCGATGTCACCTTCGAGACGGACCCATTCGTGGGATTTGGCGTATTTGAGGTCAGCGGGAATGTTGCTCATGTCGGGAAGACAATTTCAGGAAGTTGGTTTTCGGTAAATTGGTTTTTTTATAATCTCAGCGGGAAACCGGCGACCACGAATCTCGATCTCGATCACGGAACCGATCTTCTCAAATTCCGCCTCCACCAAACCCAACCCGATACCGACGTTCATCGACGGGCTCTGTGTCCCGCTGGTCACTTCGCCGATGGTCCGATTCTCGTCGCCGGGCAAGATGATCGGATAGTGCGGACGCGGCGGAGCGGACTTGCCGGTCATTTTGAAGGCGACGACTCGTCGAGCAGGCTTGTCCGTTTTCTGTTGGATTAGAACTTCTCGCCCGTTGAACGCTGGTTTGTCGGTCGCAACAAAAAATCCGACGCCCGCTTCGATCGGCGTCACCGTCT
This sequence comes from Verrucomicrobiota bacterium, assembly GCA_041689265.1. Taxonomy (GTDB): domain Bacteria; phylum Verrucomicrobiota; class Verrucomicrobiia; order Limisphaerales; family RI-55; genus JBDNGP01. The sequence continues at coordinate 32,467 of JBDNGP010000045.1, read as the reverse complement.
CCGTCAGTTCATGGCCGTAAAGCGGATAGCAAACCTCCGTCCGCAACGTGTCGCGCGCACCGAGACCGCACGGTTGCAGACACCCGACGTGCCCTTTCGCCAGCACCCGATCCCACACCGCTTCGATCAACGTCGACGGCGCAACGATCTCAAAACCATCTTCACCGGTGTAGCCGGTCCGACAAACCCAAACGGCAGACCCATCGAAGTCAAACTGTGCCAACTCATTCTTCGCCAGCCCGGTCGGTTTCGACACCAAAGTGCCGCCGGTCGCAGCACTCAAAAAACACTGGTCAATAAACTCGACCACGCGCGGCCCCTGCACTGCGACCGCTCCCCACTCTTCCGACTCATTGGAAGCGGTCACGCCATCCCGTCCGGCGCACTGTTTTTCGATCCACGCAAAATCATCGGCAATCCGGGATGCGTTCACGATCAACAGGTAATTCTCATCTCCGATTCGATAGACGTAAAGATCGTCGATCACGCCGCCCTGTTCGTTGCACATCAACGTATATTGCCCCTGCCCCACGACGAGTTTCGAAATGTTGTTCGTAAGCAGCTTGTTCAGGAATTTCTCCGCGCCCGGCCCGTTTACAAAGACTTCGCCCATGTGCGAGATATCAAAAATTCCCGCCGCTTTCCGCACGCACAGATGCTCATCGACGATGCTCGAATATAGGACCGGCATTTCCCAACCGCCAAACTCGATCAATCGGGCGCCGTGTTTCTTGTGAGATTCGTAGAGAGGGGTTCGTTTCATCGCGGAAAAATTATCAGCCCCATTTCTCGGTCTTCATCTGTTCCTTGGAAACGCCCAAGTCGGAGATCACCAGATGCTCCGTTGCATCAACCAGTGCGTTGGGACCGCACGCGTAAAAAACGGTGTTGCTGAGGTCAACGACGTGATCCTTGATCCACGCTGCGTCGATCCGTCCACGACGCCCTTTCCACGAATCGTCCGGGTGCAACCGGGTACAAGTCACCTCGAATTCGAAATTCAAATTCTGCGCGGCCAGCTCGCGAAACTCCTCGTCAAAAATAATCTCATTCGTCGTCCGCACGCTGTAGAGCACTGTGATACGGGTGGACAGTTCACGGCGAAACGCTTCCCGGGCGAACCCGCGAAACGGAGTGACGCCCGATCCCCCGGCGATGCAGATCAAGTGTTTGTCCGGCTCGAACACGGGAAGGAATTTACCCACCGGCTCGATCACAAACAGCTTGTCACCCACTCGAGCCCAATCGGCGATCCGGGTCCCCATCTTGCCATCACGTTTGACGGTGACTTCGTAGGCGCCCCGGTCGAGAGCACAGGAAGACAGTGAGTACGCGCGTTTGTATTTTGGAGTATCCGGCCAGTAAACAGTGATGAACTGCCCGGTTTTGAAGTCGGGATCGTAGCCGTCCGGCCACTTGAGGCGGATGGTCTTCACGTCCGGAAGCTCCATCGTCACCGACTCGATTTCCATTTCGACAACTTGCTTGGCCATTGCGCTTCAGTAATTGGCCAAAAGTATGGGGGTCGGGATGAACCGGTGTAAAGCGGGCAATGAAACGAAGTTCAACCGGCCCGCGTTCCGGTGCCGCAACACGCTGTCAGCCGACCTCGCGCGCCGATTACGCCACTTCGACTTCAGCCTGCCGGAGCACCGCCTCCAACGTGGCGACCGCCGTGGGCAGGAAGATCCGCAGCGTCTCCAACCGCTCGTGGATCGCACTTACGCTTTCGACGGCGTTGTAGCTGATTAACCGGCGGTACCAGTTCAAAAACTCCTGGCTCACTTCCCGTTCGTTGACCGGCGGCGCGTCAATGCTGGATCCACCCTGCATCAGTTCACAAATGATTCGGGCGGACACCGCCTTCGGATGACCGTCCAGCTGTCGCCAGAACGGCAACGCGTCGAAAAACTGCTGGCTCACCATCAAGGTTTCCGCGCGTTGCGCGACGACCACATGATTCTGCGGGTGTTGGCGGACCGCTTCGACCGTCCAGTCGCGGGCGAACTCGATAAAGTCCGGGTCACTCAGCGCGATTCGTCCGCCCATCACCCAGGCTTCCTGAATGCCGGCGTTTGCAACGACCAAACCATGCAACTGCTGTAACGCTTCGATCGGCTGCTCCTGATCCAACAGGAACCGGGCGTGATCCATTTGCAGAGAAAGCAACGAAGGGTCTTCCGTCAGTCCGGCGGCAAATTCCCTGGCGGCAGATTCGCAATCGCCAGATTTCCACAGCGCCAGCGCAAGGCAATGACGTGGCGCGCCACCGGCAATCACTTTGTTGGAAACGGAGAACGTCTTCTGATGCCGCTTCTTCAGGCATTGACGAAATTCTTCAGCAGCCTCGGTCCACTCGTGCAATTCCTGGTGGGCCAGTCCGAGACTGAAGTGCAACGACGCCGTGAGCCCGCCGGAACGGGCGATGCCGGAGTTCAGAACACACACGATCTCGTGCCAGTTTTTCGCCTTCATCAGCTGTGATGAGTATTGGGTTAACAACGTCTCACGCAATTCAGGCGTCACTTCGTTCTTCGGCTTTCCGCTCATCGACTCAAACGCCTCGGCGTATCGCGCCAGACCGTCCTCCAGTCGTTCCGAGCGGACAAGCTCAAGTCCGTAGTTCATCAACAAATTCGGATCGTCGGAAATCTCTTCAATCGCTTTTTCAAGCAACTTGAGGTTGCGACTAACCTTGTTGCGATCCTTCACCAGCTGCTCGGTGTAACCGTAGTGACGCAGCGTCGCTTGGCCGACGTCCGCAGTCATGCCCCACTCTTCCCGCCGAACTTCAACGCTGCTGAACACCTGTTCGTGAACCCGGCAGACGTAGAACAGGCCCGGAGCGTTGCGGAACAAACGCGCAACATAGTTGCAGCCCTCGGCTTCGCGTCCGTCGTCAATGATCGGCAACCGCCAGCCGATCGCGTTCTTCGTTTTCAACGACTTCTTCAGCTCTGAAATCGAATCGGGCGACAGCACTTCATCCGCGTCCAGCACGAGAACCCAGTCGCCGGTCGCGTGTTCCAAGGCGGCATTGCGAGCCGCGCTGAAATCGTCGCACCACTCGAAGTGATGAATCCCGGCACCGCGCCCTTTCGCGATCTCAACCGTCCGATCAGACGACCCGGTGTCCATGACCACAATCTGGTCCGCCACGGATTTCACGGAATCCAGACACTGGCCGATGAACTGTTCTTCGTTCTTGGTGATCAGACACACGGTCAGACGCGGATTATCCTCTTCGGGCACCGGAGCAAACGTCACCTTCGCCGATGCTGTCCGCACTGGATGTGATTTGATAAATTTCTTTGCCGGTTTCCAGTTCGGCGTCATCGCCAACACGCGGTCGACGCATTCTTTCATCAGCTTCGATTGTCCGGCGGTCCAGGCGATCTCAGCCATCAACAAATACGCTTCCGGATGGAACGGACGCACTTTCAACGCGTCCTGAACAGCATTCCACGCGGGCACTAGTTTCTTCTGCTTGAGAAGTTGACGAGCGGCCCCGACATAGCCCAACCGGGCGACGTCCGGCAGCTCGATCGCAACCGGCGCTTTTCTCTGGACAGTCTTTGCAACAGGTTTTGCCGTCGCGTTCGCGGCAGGTTTCCGTTCCGTTCCAATCAACTCGGCCGCAAGCTGCGCCACGCGTTGGGCAACCAGTTTCCACGAGTAGTTTTCGTGCGCGAACCGGCTCGCCGCACCGCCTTTTTCCGCCGCCTCGTCGCGGTTGGAAAAAACCCGCCGCATCACCCACTTCAACGCATCCAGATTCGGTTCCAACAACCAGCCATCACCAGCCAAAGGAATATCCCCGACTGCTTGACCAAACACTTTCCGAACAGACGGAATATGATAACCCGCCTCGACCGGGACAAAGTCATCCGTCGAACCGCCCGCCGTCACGACCACCGGCAACCCGCAAGCCATCGCTTCCAGAACCGGCATCCCGAATCCCTCGCCGCGATACGGATGCACGAGGCAATCGCACGCAGTGAACAGCCCCGGCAGATCGGCCGGCGGCAGCTCCTCGTTGAGGTAAAGAATCTCCGGCGCGTTCGGTTGCTTTTTGAGCTGCTCGATCTGTTGTTCGAGCGTCTGCCCGGCATAAACCGAACCACCACCAAAATCTTTGATCACGAGACAGACGTCGTCCTTCGCACCAAACGTTTCGCAGTATGACCTGAGCAACACGTCCGGTCCCTTGCGATGAATCGTGCCGCCGACGAACAGGAACTTGAACGTCTTTTTCGTCTTGAGTTTGATCGGTCTGGCGTCCGGCCGGAACAGCTCGGGATCAATGCCGTTCGGGACCACATGAACCTTGTCCTCGGGCACACCGGATTCCACGTAGACCTTTTTCACGTAGCTTGACGGCACCCAGAATGCGTCGACTTTCTTCGCGTCTTCAACCCATTGTTTCGGCAGGGAACCAAACTCCCACGGTTGAATCACAGCGAGTTTTCCGTTCACCGGACGCGACCAGTCCGGCGGCCACGCGTGACGCACGGTTAACGCCGCATCGGCGTTCGCTTCCGCCGCCAGTTTGCGACGATACACGCGCAACGCTTTCGGCGGCTTGGCATCAAGATCGTGAGTTTGCACCCGCGAGACATTTGTCCCCTGCTCTTCCAAAGCATCCGTCAGCACCCGGTTGATATTCGACAGACTGCCGTAGTCAAAAAATGATCCGCACCAGTTGATCTTAACTTTATGATCAGAGGCGGCTGAATCTCTCTTTCCGGCGGCGGGATTGAGAACGCTGATTTTTGCACGCATCGTCTGCCCCTTCTTCGGCAACAGAAATCGATAATCGTTGTCAAAGCGACCCTTCCATCGTTCGGCGAACTTTTGAAGATTCTCTGACACATGGTCAAAGCGGCCGGAGGATTTGCCCTCATGATGGAACACCACGGCTCCCGGTTGATAAACCACTTTGTGGCCGGCGACGCGGATGCGGAGACACAAATCGATATCCTCCACACCGTTGCGATAGATCTCATCGAATCCACCCAGTTGAACAAACAGTTTGCGTGGAACCAGCAGGCACGCGCCGGTCACCATGTCGAGTTCACGAAATTGATTGGCTTCCGGATGATTCGCCGGTTGATGACGCATCGGGTGATCTGGAACGCCATTGATCCAACCGATCCCAGCGTGTTGAATGGTGCCGTCGGGATAAAGGAGTTTGGCTCCAACCGCACCCACATCATGCCTGTTGGCGGTTTCCAGGAGGGCTCCGATCCAGCCGGTGGTCACGACGGTATCGTTGTTCAGAAAGAGAACGTGGTCTCCCTGCCCTGCGGCGGCGCCTTGATTGCAGGCGTGCGCAAAGCCGTGATTCTTTAGGTTGCTGATCAACCGAAGCCGACCGTGTTTCTGCATCTCACTGAGAAACGGAACCGTTCCGTCGGTGGATCCATTGTCCACAACCACGAGTTCGAACTGACCTTGCGGCGTATTGCACAGAACGGAGTCCAGGCACCGGCGCGTCAGATGAAGATTGTTAAACGTCGGGATGACAATTGAAACTGGCAGAGTCTTTTTGACCGCCTTTCTCACGGAACGCCGCAATGCCTTCTCGTAGGATTTCACCCAGAGTGGTGCCAGCTGTTTGAGAGTGTGCTCCCTCATCACCGTTTTGTGCGCGGTCTCACCGATGCGCAAACGCAACGAATCATCCAGGACCAGACGCTTCATAGCGCCATACCACGCATCACTGGAGTTGGGAACCAGCCAGCCGCTGATGCCGTGCTCGACAGTTTGATTGTAGGCGTCGATATCGGTGAAGATGGCCGGAATTCGGCAGGCCGAGTATTCGAGCCATTTGATCGCCGACTTCGCACGATTGAATGTTGTCTCCTCGAGCGGAACCAGCGCGAGATCAATCGGCATCGCTTGCAGCCGTTGCGCGTAGGTTCGGTAGTCGTTGGTAAATTCCGCAATCGATTTGATCTGAGGTAGATGCCGTAAATTGTTTGGAATGTTTCCCCAGAATAGGAATTCCACTCGCTCGGAAAACTCAAGCGCAATGCGTTCGATCGCCTGCTCGACCAGCGCCAGATCGTGTTGATGCGTCAACGTACCGCTGAACAGGATTCTGATCTTTTCACCGTCAACGGGTCGCGGCGCTTGTGGTTTCCAGATCTGGGTATCAATCGCGTTGGGCAGCACTTCTATGTGATCATTAAAACCCGAGTACAACTCCTTCAGCTTCGGCGTCGACACCGTCACCAGATCCGCTTTGCGCAGATACTCCTCGAGTTGTGGGCGGACGGATTGAAAATAGTCAAACGCGCCGTGATTGGGCGGAAGAAGTGTCAATGCGTCATCAAGCTCAAAAACGATGCGGACTGAAGGCGGGAACGCCTTTCGCATCACGTCGTAAGGGATGCCGGCCGCCATGCCACGCTGCACGACCAGTACTTGAACTTTCCGCAAGTTCTCATCGTTCGTGGTCAACTGATCCTCTACGAAATCACACACCGAAAGGTGCTCAATCTGCCCGCGACGATGAAGATGGTCGAGCGGTGCGGTAAGTCTCAGGTAGGCGCATGCTGTGACTTTCGGATCCAGCGTCATGAAACCGACCTTGAACTTCGGTTCGGCGTCGCTGGTCCGGGTCAGTTCTTCCCGTGCGAGCTCTTGTGCCTCCAGGAGATAAGGGCGTCCCCCAGCGAATTCCGCGTACTTGGTGTGAATACGCCGCATTGTCTCCAAGAAAAGAGACTGGCTCTGCCCGGTCATGGACGTTCCATCGTCACGCCAGGAGAACTCGGACGTGACCCTGGGGATGCGCACGAAGTCAAAATGCCGCGACAGCCTGATCCATAAATCCCAGTCCTCATGCCGGCGAAGCGTCTCGTCAAATTCACCGGATTTTTCCAGCAATGACTTCTCGTGCATGAAGGACAAGACCGGAACAAAATTATCAATGAGGATCTTGTCGTTGTCCCAGTCTTGGGCGTAGGCCACATCGCGGCGCGTGACCTGCCACTGCCCGTTGATTTTCTTCTCGTGAGCCCGATTAGAATCCGTGTAGGCGACGGTTCCCGGGTGGTCGCGGAGAAAGCCCGTCAGCGTTTGAAGGTGGTCCGGGTAAAACCGGTCATCGTCATCGAGGTAGGCGATGTATTTGCCGCGGGCGGCCTGGATGCCGGTGTTCCGGGCGGCCGCGAGCCCCTTGTTTTCCGGGTGCGTGATGACACGAATGCGCCCGTCATGTTGGAGCGCGGAAACAACGTCGGTGACGTCCTCGCCCGCATCGTTGACGACGACGATTTCGAAATCCCGGAACGTCTGGGCAAGAATGCTTTTCAATGCGACTGGCAGGCGATCCAGACGGTTGAAGGTGGGAACGATGACCGAAACCTTCGGCAGTTCATCTGGCACACCGATCGATCTTGAATGATCTTTCCCTGACGTCGCATTTTCTCGAGGCACGTCATCAACGGGATTGACCTTGAAAGCCTGTTCAGCGGGTTTGGGCGCTTTTTGGATGACCAGCGTGAAACCGTTGCCGACCTTGTCGTCCGCATCGTGAAACTCCACGACGTTCCAGTCAAAATGCCGGCATACCTCCAGCAGGTCTTCCGGGGTCCAAACCGTGTAGTGATGATGGGTATCCACAGCCGGCGGGGAAATGATTCCGTTATGGCGATCGAGAAGTTCGGCCAGCGGCGTTCGCGAACGTTCCTTGTCGAACGTTCGTTCCTTGTGCGGCGCGATTATGAAAACGTATCCACCCGGCCGAACCACACGCTGCCATTCCTTGATCGCCTTGATCGGATCAAAAAAGTGTTCGATGACATGCGAAGAAATGACGAAATCCTGCGAACCCTCAGCCACCGGCAATACATCGCCTGGAGCGACGATGTCAACTGGCAGCGCCTCACCGCAGATCTTTACTTCTTCGAGCTTGTGGACCGTCGCGAGATCGGCGGTGTAGTCCACGTTCCGACTGTTCAGTCCAAACGGATTGTGCGCACTGCCGCCGATTTCCAGCCCCTCCAGACCGTCCAAATATTGATGGGCCAGTTTTGATTCGGGAAACCTCTTCCCGGGCTTCGGCAGTTCGGCCGTACGGGCAGGCGTCGCGACGGGAACGCCAGCTTCAGAATCATTCAATCCCGCCTGCCATTCGCACGCAATTGTGTTGGTTGGATCCGTTTCGAGCACTTCCTCAAACAATAGTTCAGCCGTAGTGCGGGCCCCCGTCTCCCAATGACATTTCGCCACCAACGCGCGGGTGTCGACGTCGTTCGTTTCGGCAGCCAACACGCGGTTGCCTGATTCGATCGCCTCCGCCCATCGGCTCTGACCGGCGAGAATACCGGTCAACAAACGGTGAGCATCCACATTGTCCGGCTCAAGGCTCAACACCCGGCGAACATTACGTTCAGCCTGCCCAAAAGCTTCCTCCGTATTGGAAGGTTCCGCATCCGGCTCAGTGAGATCGGCCAGGCACGCCCCGGCGAGTTCGTTCTGAGGTTCGATTGCCAGAACCCGTTGAAATATCATTATGGCAGTCTCGCCGTCCCCACCGCCAAGCAGGCATTGGGCGAGCAGCATGAGTGACTTGACGCCGTCGGGATCAAGCTTGAACAGGCGTTGCCCCGCCTGCGCTCCGGCATGCCAGTCTTTGCGCTGAATGTGCAGCGCGGCCAGCAACTGGAGGGCTTCGATCCCGTCCGGATTGATCGACAGTGCTTCTTTGATCATCTTTTCAAGCGCGTCTAACGGATCGTTGGGCGACGCTGTTTTTGCCCGTTCGGATTTATCGGCAACGGGAGTGGAAGTTCCATCCAACGAAGTTTTCATTCCGGCCAGGCAGCGGTTCGCGTCGGCAAGTTGATCTGCGGTAAACAGCTTCGGATGATTCAGAGCAATCTGCGCGCGCAGTTCGTCATCGTGTTCCGCGGCTTCGGTGAACATGCTCTCGGCCTTCACTCGATAATGGAAAAGCGGTTCGGGCAGGATGCTCGCGAACCAACCACGTTCAGCACAACCAATCCAAAAATCCCAGTCCTCGTAACCAGCCGGCACCATGTCCGTCCGGTAGCCGCCGACGGCCTCCCACACGTCACGGCGATAGAGTGAGCAGTAGCTGTTGCGGTTGCCCTGCAGGATCTCAGCGAGGTTGTAGTGCACCGCCTGCACGACGCCAGTGGCTGCGCCAAAGTCCTGGCGGAACGTCCCGACGATGGCCACCTTGGGGTTGGCCTCGAGAAACGCAACGGTCTTGGCGAGATGATCTGTTGAGATCTTGTCGTCGCAATCCAATGGTAAAATATATTGACCGCGTGCTGCACGAATGCCGGCGTTACGGGCATCGGCGAGGCCACCGTTCGGCTTGTTGACGATCGAGATGTGGCAATCGGAGTGACGGGCAGCCAACTGGCGCGCGACCTCGACGGTATTGTCCGGACTCCCGTCGTCGACAATGACGATCTCAAAATCCCTGAACGTCTGTTTGGCGACGCTCTCCACTGCATCCGGCAGATACTCCGCTTGATTGTAACAAGGAACGACCACGGAAACCACCGGGCGGTTGTCGGCGGCCAACGTGGACACTCGTTTCTGCATGCGAACGGAGATCCAGTTCCTTTTCGCATCGACGACGCAGGTAACTTCCGCAACTCCGGCGTAACGCCGCGTCACGTTCACCCGTTCGCCACCCGCAGCTTCGATGATAAAATCATTATTTTCGGCAAAAAAATTCCAGCCATGAAGGCCGCTCTGATTGTTGGCATTGGATTCACAAATGCCGTGTTCGAGCATGACCCAGCCACCCGGTTTGGTGATCCCAAGCATCTGGTCGACGGCCTGCGGCGCGTCAAGGCTGTGGTCGATGCAATTGCGCGCATGCACGACGTCGAAGTGATTCAACGCGAAACGGCTCGTGAGCGTTTCCCCTGCTGCCAGTTCCGTCGGAACCGGAGGTTTCACGCCGCAACGATCAAGAATCTCGTGGTAGTGCTCGGCCAGGGGGTCGACGGCGGTCAGTTCCACCGTGCGTCCAGCCCAACGCTTTCCGAGAAACGAAATGGGGCCGGCGCCAACATCCAACAAACGCAGCGTGCCGCCGGACGGAATTTCGACCCCTTGCGTAACGTAGGATTGCAGATCCGTGTCGGGACGCAGGCGGAATTCAAGTTCCTTTTCCCAGCGTCCGCCTCCTCGCGTGGAGATGTATTGATTCCAAAACGCAACCTCGTCCGGGATCGCACTCTGCCATTTTCGTTTGCGCGAAACGGGAATTGTTCTACGCATGAGGCGGTGACCGATGGAACCGTACGAGTGCGTTTTCTTCGAAAGCAAAGGTTGGACCTGGGTGACCCGATCCGAGGTGAACTGGAGAGGCACTTCCTGATGGCAGGCACCGGGCGTGAATCCGAAAGTGAACGCCAGATCGATGCGATCTCCGTTGGCGAAACGTTGCGCGAGTTCATCCGGAGAATTTTCACCCGCTTCACCGGCGCGATTTGGGCACTCGGACTGCACCATGTTCAGCGGTGCGCAAAACGCGGCGGATTGCGAAAAACTGAGCAGTTCCGGGTGGGTCGAGGCAAACTGTCCGGCGTTTTCGGAAAGCATCGCTTCGAGCGTGTTCGGACTGCGGAAGCTCTGTTCCGTCAGCAACGGCAGCAGGTCCGCCGTCCGATAGACGGAACTGGAAACTTCGAGCGGATAACCGAAATCATACTCCGCACCGGACCAGCGGAATTTGAGAACGCTGTTGTTGATGGTTTGAAATTCGGGTGACCGCTGTGCGTGATCGAAAGAATAGCAATAGTTCGTGTTGCGACCCAGCCGTAGGGAGAAACCGAGGGCGGCCGGATTGCGACCGAGCTGTTCCAAGACTTCCGACATACGGAAATTGTGGACGAACAAACAGTCATCCACCGCGAACAACACGTGCGCTGCGCTTCCAAGCAGTTTCAGCAAATCATCCCGGAAATCCCGCTCGCGAACAAAGTTCACCCCAGGATGCACACTCTTGAGCACCTCGTAATGGGCGGCGTGCTGCTCTGACGACGTGGTGTAGAGCACGCCGAGTTTGGCGGACGTTGCGTCCGGACAGTGCAGATGGAGCGAACGCAGCGTGGCATCCAGTTGCATCGCGCGATCTTTGCTGAAAATCACGGCGGCCAGAGGCAGCGGCTGCAGCGCGGGAAGAATTTCTATCACGCGCACCGAGGGGACAGCGCCAGCGCACAGAATGGCGGCCCGATGAACTCCGTCCTGAAGCACAAAATTACCATCAGTGTCGCGGCGCACGACGGGATGGCCGGGCTTGGCGGAACCGACATCAAAATTAAAATCAAACTCGTTGATCAAACGATCGAACGCAGCCGGAAAATGGTCATCCGTCAACGCCACTCCAAGATGTTGGTGGTGGTAGTTGATATAACTCGCTGAATCGCCGGTGACGTAGTCGAAATGCGGGGTCTGGTCGATCGGCACTGACCCGCGCCCGAGAATTCGAGCTCGCAGTTGTTTCAGCGGCACATCGATTACCTGGCAGGCTTCAAACGGTTCGAGATGATAGGGCAGATTGAAGCGGCTGTTCGGTTGCCGGAGATAGTGCTCCATTGTTGGCAGGCCAAAGACCTGCAACGCATGGACAACATGGCTTTCGTAATCCGAACCGTGGATGACGTGGTCCTCGGTACGTTTGCCGTTCAAACGCGGATTGAAGGCGTTGCGCACCTCTTCCTTCACGTCCTTGATAAGGGCGCACTGGATGTGCCGGAACTCGCCATCACCGTACATTTTTTCCTGCGCGTTGTGGTTGCGAACGAGAATGAAAAGCGCGTCCTGTGGAATGGTCAGCAGATACTTGGTTTTCTCCTGGAGATGTTCGTACGGAACCGTGTCACACGCATAGAGATCCTCCACGAACTGTGGCATGTCCTCGATCTGCTTCTTGTGAACGGCAATGATTTCCAGCTCACGACGGATTCGAATCATGTTCATGATCTCGTCTGTATGGGCGAGACCGTGGCCCCAGACCATCAGGTAATCCATGCGTTCACACCGCGTCATCAACTTTTTGCGCCGGACGTACACGGTGTTGGTGGAGTCCTTAAAAATCGGGAGATAATCGCGCTGCTCAAAGTATCGCACCAGTTTCGCACATTGGTCGTGGATCACAGTGTAATCCTGATTCTGATCGTGCAGTTCAATGATGACCATCTGCGGCTGCCAGTGCGCGATATCGAACGGCTCGAGGGCGGCCCACTCGCCACCTTCGATATCGATGACCATGAGATCAAATCCCGGCTCGATTTTTTCGGCGGTCAGGTACTCGTTCAGCGTAAACTGCTCGGCCTCGACGGTTTCACCATTCTGAAATGTCCCCTTTGCCCACGACAGCGTTTCAAAATGATTTCGCATGGCCGCGATCGCGGTCGAGAGGGGACCACCCACGTGCATTTGGATGCGTTCCCGGCGGGCACCAATCGCGCAGTTGGAAACCGTGACATGCGGATTGTTCGCATGACGGACGCGATATTTTTCGGCGGATTGAGGGACCGGCTCAATGTAGTGCCCTGTCCAGCCCTGGTCCGCCAGTCCGCTCGTATTGCTCACATACTCGCCATCAAACGCGCCGACTTCCACGAAGCGGCCGTTGCTTCTGCGGCCGAACAACGATTCGTAACACACCGCCAGATCCGGCACCTGGCATGTTTTTGAAAGCTGATAATAATCGTTCGCGCCTCGTGAATCCGGTTTCACGGACTCGGCCCTGATCGGTTTGATCGAGCAAGAAATGGTTTCACCCGATCTCGTCACCTCCAGATTGGTGAACGTTCTGAGCCGGTCAACATAACCGAGATTCGAAGCACTTTGGACGAACTTCAGATGCTTTACCTTGTCGGGACGGGAGTCGATGTTCTCTGCATATTCCAGAAGTCGCAGCGCCAGATCATCCGCTTCGTCGGGGATCAGAAACGTGCGGCCGTCCCGGGTCACCTTCCGTTTGCGGTTCAAGATCGCGGTCACGTAATCCGGCGCAATCGAAACCTTGTTAAACGATTCAAAACCGCCGATCAGATCGAAACGAAAATCCAGTCGATTGGCCTTCGGGGGAAAAAAATCGACGTGCAACTGCCACCCGGTTGCCGAAACTTCCACTTTGAATCCACGGTCTTCGTAGGTCTTTGCCCGGCGCAGAATGTGGCCCAGTATTTTTAACGGATCGCCGCACAGCAAGTCCACATCGGAGTGCGTCTCATATGCGGGAAACTCCGCGGACATGCGCACCACGACGTAGTCCTCGGCCCCGGCCAGAATGGCACCCGGATCGACGTGTTGTTCGTGGCGGCTCGTGTTGGTTGTTTGGTTTTCGGTCATGAGAAGGGTCGGCCAGGCAGTGCTTTTCCGGATGAATACTTGCGGTCCATAAACGCCGACCGGACCTGGCTTCCTTTCGGAAGAGGTCCGGGATCGGTCAGTTTGATTTCAAAAAACAGTCGTCTGTTTCGTCCGCCTTATGAAATGGAACTGAGTGGGTCATTGTGCATCCATGCGATCAATTGGGACGCCCGTTTACTGGAGCAGTCGCAAAACGCTCTGCGGAAGCTGGTTGGCCTGGGCGAGCATCGCGGTGCCGGATTGGACAAGAATGTTGTAGCGCGCGAACTGCGTGGATTCCTCGGCAACGTCGACGTCCTGAATGACGGAGCTGGCGGCGGCGAGATTCTCCTTGCTCACCATGAGTTGTTCGGAGGTCAGGTTCAGACGACTTTGATAAGCACCGATGCTGGCGCGGTCTTCAGCAAGTTTCGTGATCGCGGCTTTGACGAATCCGAGTGCTGTGATGGCCGTGCCGGTGGTCGTAATGTCGGTGGTTCCGGAGATCGCATTCGTGTACTGGCTGGCGGCCATATCGATGCCGTTCATCGTGAACGTGCCGCCTTCGGAATCAATGGTGACGTTCAGCGCTGTCGTCGAGAACAGGCTGACTCCGTTAAAATCGCGGTCGGCCGTGTTGGTGACGTAGGCCTGCAATTGGGAAAATTCAGAGTTGTAGAGCGAGCGGTCGGCGTCGGACTTGGTGATGTCCTGCGCGAGGATCGCGAGTTCACTCATACGATCATAAGCCTTGGCAACCTTCTTCAAATACCCGTCCTGGGTCTGGGTGAAGGAGATGGCGTTGCCGACGTTCGATTTTGCGGCACCGAGCCGCTTGATCTGCGCGTCGAGCCGGGAGGCCACAGCGAGGCCGGCGGCGTCATCGGCGGGGTTGACGATCTTGGAGCCACTGCTCAATCGCGCGAGCGACTTGCTCAGCATGCTCGTACTGGTGGACAGGTTTGAGGCCGCAGCCTGTGCCTGTATGTTCGTGTTGATGACCATGGTTTTCTTGGTGGTTGTTACTTGTTACTTGTTTGGCGTTCCGTGCCGGGCGGCGTCATTTGGATGACACAACCACCAGGCCTTCCTGAGATTCTCCAGTGTTGGACTTCTTGACGTTCAGCCGGGGCACACCCTGTGTTTTGGTGGTGAGCGCCTCCTTGTTGTTGCGCTGAATTTCGTCGTACACTTCCTGTCGATGCACCGGCACGTCGCGGGGTGCCTCGATGCCGATTTTCACAACGTCGCCGTCCAGCCGGACGATCTTCACGGTGATCCGTCCGTCGATGACGATGCTTTCGTTGGTTTTGCGGGAAAGGATTAACATGGGATGGATCAGTTGGCGTCGACCAGCTCGTGGGTGAGCGAATAGTCGGCGGCATTCTTGGGAACCACCTGTTTGCCGGTGAGCGTGAAGCGATTGATCACGATCGGTCCCTTGAGATTCACAGTGGCCTTGCCATCCGGTCGCGTGGTCACGATGTTGAAAACGATGGCGTCCTGCGGAGATTGGAGGCCGAGATAGTCACAATCCTCGTCGCTGATCTCGGGCTGGTAATCCGCGACCACGGCGCACGGTGAGACGACGACGAAGGCTAGGTTCGGGTCATCCAGCATCTGCAACCACAGAAACGGCGCCTCCTGGGGCGTCGACAGCAGCACATACTTTTTGATCCGCTCGAAGCCCAGAAGGCCGGACGGAAGCTCGATAACGTTTTCCGATTTTATCGTGAGCGGTGATAGCTCGTTTAGTTCTGCCGTTTTCATGATGTCAATGCTGGTGGCGACCTAGCACCGACAATGCCATCGATTAAAGACCGTTGATTGAAAACGGGTTACGAAACTTTAACCCATGTTTTTCGGAAACACACAATTGTGATGCGGCAAATTTGTCCGGGCAAACCGGCTAATAATTTCCGTACGACGAGATCCGTACATAAAAAAACTGCCAGCGCTTTTCGGCCGTTGGCAGTTGTTGAAGAAACTGAATCTACCGGAGAAGACTACTTCGTTTCCTGGAACACGTGAAGGTCGCGCTGCGGGAACGGAATGGAAATGTCGTCCGCGTCAAACGCCTTCTTCATCGCTTCGTTGATGTCGAAGAACAGGCCCCAGTAATCTGCGGAATTCGCCCAGGCGCGCACGGTGAAATTCACGCTGCTGTCGCCAAGCGCGCTGAGCACAATGAACACGGCCGGATCCTTGTGCACGCGTTTGTCCGCCTCCACAACTCGCCGGATCGTAGCCTTCACCTTGTCGATGTCGTCGCCGTAGGACACTCCGAACACCCAGTCGACACGCCGTTTGTCGTGGGCCGAGAAGTTGATGATGTTGCCGCCGGTGATACTGGAGTTCGGAACGATCACCTTCTTGTTGTCGGGAGTCTTCAAGATCGTGTTGAACACCTGGATCTCCTCCACCACACCGGTGGTCCCTCCGGCGTCAACGAAGTCACCGAGTTTGAACGGACGGAAGATGACCAACATGAATCCGGCCGCAAAGTTCGAGAGCGACCCTTGCAACGCGAGACCGACGGCCAGACCGGCCGCACCGAGTACCGCGATAAACGACGTGGTGGCGATCCCGATCGCCTGCATCGCGGCGATCACCACGAAGGCCAGCATGCCGATATAGGCAATGTTGGTGACGAAAGACGCCACGATCGGCGGGACATGTCTCATTCCCAACATCTTGCGGATTCCAGCACGCAATATTTTCGCGACCAGAATGCCGACAACCAGAATGCCGATTGCCATGAGGAGCTTCGGTCCGTGTTCCATCGCGAGGTCCTGCGCTTTTTGAGCGAGGGCGGACACCTCCGTCAGGTCCTTGGGAATGCTGATCTGAACAGCTGGATTAGTTTCTTCCATGGTAAGTTTTTGGCTTCGTCTGGTTTCAATTTAGAAATTGTAAGCCAGCGAGGTGATGAATTTATAGTCGTTGCTCTCCCGACCGGCGGCAGGCTGGCTCCGGTAGGAATCGGAGAACACGGAACGAATGGAAAGATTTCCGACCAGTTGGGTCTCGACACCAACTTCCGCATACACAGTGTAGTTGTCGAACTTTTCGAGCGATGGAGTGTAATTTGCGGACTGCCACAATCGTGTTTTCTCACTAATCTGATAATTGAAGCGCTCCGCAATAATGATCGTCGCGTAGCTGTCGGTGATTCCTCCCACCTTTTCCCAAGCGTAACCGGGACCGACCTCGGCTGCCAGGTTGATCTTTTTATTTCCGTCAACTCCCTGCTTCAAGAAGTAGTAACCCAAACCGACGTTGGCTGGAACACGGTAGGCGATGTCGGAGATCTCATCGTGATTCCCCTCGACACGGCCAAATCCGAACCAGCGTTTCTTCGGGCCGAACAGGTAATTGTACTGGGCAAACCCCGACACGAAGTTGTTGTTCACCACGTCGTCCGACTCACCGTAACCACCCGCCACACCGACACCAAATTCATTGTCACCCCATTTCCGAACGGCTCCGTAGTCCGCCGTGAACAACAGCGTATCGCTGTTTCCGCCGGTCAACGTGAGGCCAAGCCCTGCGGTTTGGGTCCACTTTTTCGGTTCTTCCTTTTTCTGTACTTCGACGGGAGCATCCTTCGCAGGAGCTGCAGCGTCCTGGGAATGAACGGCCGACGTCATCCCCATCGTTCCACAAAGAACGGCTGACACAGCAAGGGCGTTGGTGCTAACACTTCGTTTTATCATCATCTAATTTTGGTGTTGAATAAGTGGTTTGAGTTGGTGTCAAACGGTGCCGCCGGAATTTGCAGGCCGGCAAACCACCAAGGTTCATGTCCGTCGAGAGGGGGGACCTTCTCAGAATCCCCTTTCGGTCGGCCAGTCGAAAATTGCAACTTTTTGAACATCAATTCGTTGCCTTTGTTCATCCGGACGCCCGACGGAGAAAAATCTGTTCTTCCTTCCCGATTTTTCATCTATCGTGCCGCGCATGTCGTTGACCGAACAAATGACGGCGCTGGCAAAACAGGCCAAAATCGCCTCCCGCCAGCTCACCACGCTGACCCGCCAGCAAAAAGATGCGTGCCTGCTGGCCATGGCGGACGCGATTAATTCGGCGGCACCGGCCATCCTCGCCGCCAACGCAGCGGACCTGAAGATCGCGTCCGGCATGGGCCTTTCCTCGGCCATGCTCGAACGCCTGGAACTGAATGAAAAGAAGATCGCGGGCATGGCGGACGGCATCCGTGAAGTCGCCGGACTGCCCGACCCGGTTGGAAAACTCCTCGACGACCGGGTGCGCCCGAACGGATTGAAGCTCCGCAAAATCACCGCGCCGCTTGGCGTGGTGGTCATCATTTATGAGAGCCGCCCGAACGTGACCGCGGATGCCGCGAGCCTTTGCTTCAAGGCCGGGAGCGCCACGATTCTTCGCGGCGGCAAGGAGGCGCTCAACTCCAACCGGATGATCGCCGACGTCATGGTCCGGGCCGCGAGCAAGGTCCTCCCAAACTTTCCGGAACACGCCATCCAGGTTGTGCCGACGACGGACCGCGCTGCGATTCCTGAATTGTTATCACTGACAAGCTATATTGATCTTTGCATGCCGCGCGGCGGTGAAGGGCTGATCCGCGCCGTCACCGAATGCAGCAAAGTACCAGTCATCAAACACTACAAGGGCGTGTGCCACGTGTACGTGGACGGTGCCGCCGATGAAAAAATGGGCGTCGAAATCGTGGTGAACGCCAAGTGCCAGCGCCCGTCCGTCTGCAACGCCGCCGAAACACTGCTGGTCGACAAATCAATCGCCGGAACCTTCCTGCCCGCCGTCTATCCCGGCCTGGCCGCGCATAACGTCGAGTTGCGCGCCGACGCCTCCGCTCTCGGCATTCTCCAGTCCAAACTCAACAATCCGCAGACCACCATCCGGGCCGCCTGCGAACCGGATTGGGAAACCGAGTACAACGACTACATTCTCAACGTGAAGATCGTTGACGGAATTAACGACGCCATCGCGCACATCAACACGCACGGGTCTGGCCATTCGGACGTGATCGTCACGGCGGACGAAACACTGGCGAATAAGTTTTTACAGGAAGTCGATTCCGCCGCCGTTTACTGGAATGCCTCCACGCGGTTCACCGATGGGGGCGAGTTTGGAATGGGTGCCGAGATCGGGATCAGCACCGACAAGATCGGCGCCCGAGGTCCAATGGGACTCGACGAACTGGTCACCTACAAGTGGCATTGCCTAGGCGCCGGACAAGTAAGGTAGCCAACACCCCCTCGAACGCAAACCATCGAACAACTCCTATCGCGGAGCGGAATAATGCGGGCGGCGGGGTGTCCGACCTTCATGATTCCGATAGAATTGAACAGGCACTCCGCTCAGGCAGGTGACGGCACGCCCGATGAAACGCCGGAGCGAGCCCTTCAAGACATGTTTGCTTATCGTACGGACTGGCCGCATTCAGTCCGTCCAACACCCATTTTCAAATCCCGCAAATGAACCAGCCAACCAAATTGAATTCCGAGTCCTCCGTGAGCACCCGCTACGCGGCGGCGGCCAAAGCCCCCGAAGCAGCACTCTGCTGTCCGGTGGAATACGACACCAACCTCCTGAAAATCATCCCACGCGAGGTGATCGAAAAGGACTACGGCTGCGGCGATCCAAGCCGGTTCCTAAAATCCGGAGAAACGGTGCTCGATCTCGGCAGTGGCACCGGAAAAATCTGTTTCATCGCCGCGCAGGTCGTCGGGCCGACGGGCCGGGTCATCGGCGTGGACATGACGGACGACATGCTAGAAGTCGCGCGACGCAACGCGCCCATCGTGTCCGAACGGCTCGGCTATGAAAACGTCGAGTTCCGCAAGGGCCGCATCCAGGATCTTGGGCTTGATCTTGACCTCCTTGACGCGGAGTTGAAGAAAAACCCGATCGCCGATGCCAACACCTTTCTTCGCGCCCAGGATCTCGCGGCGGATCTTAGCGTCAAACAGCCGCTCGTTGAAACCGAGTCCGTGGACGTGGTGGTCTCGAACTGCGTCCTCAATCTGGTCGAGTCGGTGGACAAGCAACGACTGTTCGCGGAAATTTTTCGCGTGTTGCGCAACGGTGGGCGCGCCGTCATCTCGGACATCGTCAGCGACGAGGATGTGCCGCACGCGATGCAGCAGGACCCGACGTTGTGGAGCGGCTGCATCAGCGGTGCGTGGCGCGAGGATCAATTCCTGAAGGCGTTTGAGGAAGCCGGGTTTTACGGTGTGCGATTGCTCAAGCGCGACGCGCAACCGTGGCAGACCGTTGAGGGAATCGAGTTTCGCTCCGTCACCGTCGAGGCGTTCAAGGGCAAGCAGGGCGCGTGTTGGGAACTGAACCAAGCAGTGGTTTATCGCGGTCCGTTTCGCGAGGTTTTGGATGATGACGGGCACCGTTTGCGGCGCGGTGACCGGACGGCGGTATGCGACAAGACCTTTCAACTGTTCGCCAAATCTCCCTACGTCGAACATTTTGAATTCATCGAACCGCGCGTACCGGTGAACCCTGAAAACGCGCAACCATACGACTGTGGCCGAGCCACTATCCGCCATCCTCGCGAAACAAAAGGAACGGGCTACGCCGCGACCTCAACGGCCAGCCAGTGCTGCGACGGGGGAAGCGGATGCTGATTCTGACGGTCGCAACGTCACGGGCACAGGGTTTGGCAGGTCGACAATTCACAACATGAACCGTTTCGATCAACGACTCGCCGAGCACGGATTAACTCTTCGGCGTGACCGATTGACCACGTTGCAGATCAACGTCGGCCGGAAGTGCAACCAGACCTGCACGCACTGCCACGTGGACGCGGCTCCATGGCGCACGGAAATGATGGACGCCAACACCGCGCAACGGGTGGGCGAATGGATCAAAGAGCATCGACCGGAGACGGTGGACATCACGGGAGGCGCGCCGGAGTTGAGCGAGCATTTTCGTTTCCTGGTCGAGACCGCCCGGAGCAGTGGTTGCCACGTGATTGACCGCAACAACCTGACGATCATCGAAACTGAATCGTTCGCCTGGCTGCCTGATTACCTCGCCAAACATGAGGTGGAGGTGGTGGCTTCGTTGCCTTGTTATTCGGCGGACAACGTGAACGCGCAACGCGGTGAGGGCGTGTTTGAGAAAAGCATTTCCGCGCTCCGCAAGTTGAACGCCGTCGGCTACGGCACGCGATTGCCGTTGAATCTCGTCTACAACCCGCTTGGAGCAAAACTGCCCGGACCGCAGGCCGAGCTGGAAGCCGACTACAAAGAGGTGTTGGTGCGCGAATTTGGCATCGTATTCAACCGGCTGTTTGCCATCACGAACCAGCCCATCGCGCGGTTTGCCGAAGATTTGCGCCGGCACGGCCAATGGGACGAATACCTCCAACTGCTCGCCAATAATTTCAATCCTTCCGCCGTCGACGGCTTGATGTGCCGCAACACCATCAGCATCGGCTGGATGGGTGAGGTCTACGATTGCGACTTCAACCAGATGTTGAAAATGCAGCTATGCAACGGCAAACCGCTCCATCTTTGGGACGTCACGCCCGCCTCGCTGAATGACCGGAAAATCGAAACCGGGATTCATTGTCTGGCCTGCACGGCCGGCAGCGGGAGCAGCTGTGGCGGGGCCTTGAATTAAATTTTCAGAGCGAAGAGATCCATCTAAAACTTCTACTGGACAAAGCCCGTTTCACCCATAGATTGGCACCACTCAGTTACTCGGAAATTGTTCGCCCAGGTCGCGTTTCCGACCCGTCACAGAACAGGGGTGTTCTGTAGACTTGAGGATGGGGGCATCCTTCAGTCGTGATGGGACAACGCGGGCGCAGAAGTAAGTCTGTCGTATGAACCGATGGTTTGATATTGGGGTATCGAATTGGCGTCACTTGGGGCGCGTACATTGGATCAAGCAGTTGATCCATCGCCTGCTCCCTCCCGTCGTAGAAGAAGTGTGGCTTGACGCCACGACTGCCTCCGTACCTTCCCCGGCCATGATTCGTCCGGCCTCTTCTGGATACATTCCCCCGCTGAGAACCTATTCCGTCAACCCAAACCAAACGAGCGGATCACGCATGAAAAGATGATGAATCCGAATCGCCAGTCACTCTGCTGCAGTTGGGCCTTGCCCGTGGCGTTTTCATTGGAAACGCACGCCGGGCATGAAACGCCGGACCCTGACGAAGTCCCGCAGATTCAACGCATCATCCGACTGGATTGCATGAGTGATCCGCGCCTTCCGTACGCCCGCTTTGATGGACAGCCCATCCGGGCGCAGTCGGGTTTCACCATCGATTATCCGAACCCGCTTTCGACCGGAGATTTTTCCCTGATCCGCCTACGCCGGAGAGCAAAACTCTTGAGGGCCGGAGAAGGTTTTACCCGATCATCCTTGAACCCCGGCAACGGTAACGGACACATGGAAGACGACGAGAATGACCGCGACACCGTCCGCATCGTGGTTGAACAATTTGCCTGTGTGGGCAATGGCCGAGCCGGTTGCAGGAGGGGCCGTTGAACGAGTTGAATAATAGTGTGTCTTTCAGCTCGTTCGCCAATAACGAACACCTGCAACCGGCCGCGGCAACTCCACCACGCGGGCTCAACAATCTCGCTGCCAGTTGGGAAACCTGGCGGCGGAAACAACCGACGGCAGCCGCCGCTGGTGACATCAGGTGAGTGCCTGGAATCGCCGCCAGTGGCGCTGTCTGTCGGACAAGAAAAGATATCGCCTGGAACAGAGACGGTGTCTGAAGGAGGTCCGATAGTTAGAGACGTTTGAGCCAGACTTCACCTGGCTGACAAGGCGGTCGCTGTCAGAGGCGGCCGCCTGTCTCTTATTTGGTGGAACTGGGAAAGGAAGATGAGACCCAGCCCGGGCAAAGTGGTTGGAGCATCCCGGGTCCGAATCGCAATCCGACGGCTCCTCCAATTGCCAATTGTAATGACCCCGCCGGGTGAAAAATGCTTCGGAACGAGATTCTCCACACTATTGGATCCGTTCAAACCAGAGCAAAACTGTCGGTATCGATGTTTTTCGGCTTTTGTGCGGGCTGTTGTTACTCTATCTATCCGCCCGTGATAAATACGGAAGCGTTGTTGCAGGCATTTCTGCCCAAAGTGGAATCGGCGAAATGGATCGCCATGGACACGGAGGCCGACAGCCGCCACGCGTATCCGGAAAAGGTGTGCCTGCTGCAAATCGGCTTGGAATCAGGCGATTACCTGATTGATCCGCTGGCGGGATTCGATCTCGGACCGCTCTGGGAGGCGTTGGCGGACCGCGAATTGATTTTTCACGGAGCTGACTACGATCTCCGTCTGCTGCGCCGGCAGTATGGTTTTGTTCCGAAGCACATCTTTGACACGATGCTGGCGGGCCGGCTGGTCGGAAACACGACGTTCGGCCTGCGGGATTTGGTAATGAAATATCTCGGCGTCGAACTCGAAAAGACTTCGCAGACGGCAAACTGGGGCAAACGTCCGCTGACCGAACGGATGGAAACCTACGCCCGGAACGACACCCACTATCTCAAACCATTGGTCGACGCGCTCACCAAGGAACTGAAAACATTGGGTCGCACCGATTGGCACCGGGAGTATTGCCAGCGTTTGATTCTCGAGGCGGCCAGGCCCGACGAGCGGGATCTGGACGGCGTCTGGCGCCTGAAAGGCAGCAGCAAACTCAGGCCGCGTGGACTGGCCGTGCTCAGGTCGATCTGGCTTTGGCGGGAGGAGGAGGCGATCAACAGCAACCGGCCTCCCTATTATATTTTGCCGCACGAAATCATCATCAGCTGTGCGATACAGGCCGAACAGCATCCCGAACGCGGCCCGCGTCTCGCCAAATTTCTGACTGCCCGCCGGAAGACCGGACTCAAGGAGGCATACGAAGCAGGTGTTGAATTGCCAGAAGCCGAGTGTCCTCAGCAAAAGAAACGCACCGGCAACCGCGCCACTGACAGCGACATGGCGCGTTTCGACAAGTTGCGGCAGGTCCGGGATCAACAGGCTGAAAAACTTAAGCTGGATCCGACACTCGTCGCCAGCAAAGCCACGATGCTGTCGGTCGCGCAGAACGAGAACCGCGCCGTTGACTTTCTGATGAAATGGCAGCGGGAGCTGCTGAAGCTCGACTGAGCGGCGCGGGCCGGGCTATCGGATCAGCATCTTGATCAGGCCGATCAGGGCGACGAGGAGGATGCCGACCCAGAGCAGCGTGCGGTTTCGGTGGATTCGTTTTTCGTAACGGAGGGGACGCAGTCCGTGAATGTTTCCCGCCGCGAGGTAGTTCACCAGCCTCGGATTGCTGCTTGTCGGTCCCCGGAAAAACCGCGTGAGCTTTTCCCAGAACGAAACGGAACCCTCGGTTTGGATCGAACGGGGTTCCTTGGTTTTGGAAAACGGGTTCGGTATTTTCGTGTCGTGCAACCGGTTCTGATCGACCGGTTCGAACACGGGATCACCGTCGGGCGAGACGGGTTTTCGTCCGGGATCGGCAGCCCGGGCGGCCAGCGGCGCCGCAGATTTTGCATCGGCACTTTTCGCCGCCTTATCGAGTACGGAATTCAGCCGGTGGATCTGATCTTCCAAACTCTCAATTTCCGCGTTCAGAGAATTCTCGCGGTCCTTGAGAGGGTTTTTCTTTTTGCCAAACAGACCCATGTTGATCGGCCAAATCTTAATTGCGCAGCGCGAACATCAGGACGACGACGATCGCAATCCCCAACAACACGAGCGGCCAGGTCAGCGCGATGCCCAGCCGGAACAGCTGCGGCCAGTCCTGCGGTTGAAGAAACGGATTGCCGGCGCGCGCGGCATGTTGCGCCGCTTCCTCGGCTTCTTCTGGAGTCCGGTCCACGTCGGGAAATTTTACCCGAACCGAGTGCCATTCCATCCGCGCGTTCTCCAGCGTGGTCAACGCACGGGTCAGCTCGATCTGTATGTTCTCCGAGCTCCAGCTGTCCTCGCGCAGGCCTTGGATCTTGCT
The DNA here is from genome assembly GCA_041689265.1 of Verrucomicrobiota bacterium. Classification (GTDB taxonomy): domain Bacteria; phylum Verrucomicrobiota; class Verrucomicrobiia; order Limisphaerales; family RI-55; genus JBDNGP01. Next base: position 8,119 of record JBDNGP010000045.1, on the reverse strand, counting down.
CAGCGACAGCCGGAGATCTTCGAGTGCCCGGGCCATCGCATCGACTTCACGACGGGCATCCAGTTCCTTTTCCTCGAGCACGCCGACGCCGCGGGTCAGTTGTTCGAGCAGTTCACTGCGGCTGTTTTCAAATTCCGCCTGACGTCGCCGCGTTTCCTCCAACTGCGTCCGCTGCCGCTCCAGATTTTCCTGCTGCCGCTTTAGATCAGAAAGGCGTTTTTGCATCTCGCCGACCTGCGAATCCACCTCGTCCCGCGTGGGCGGGCGGGTCGCGGGCGATCCGGACACTTCCTCCGGGCCACGATACGGGGCTTCCTGGGCGGCCTTGTATTCGTGGTCTTCGAAATCAGATGGGTCAAAGGGCGACGGCATGACCGGACGTTAGTCAGCCGTACCGGGGGTGTAAAGTAGGCAATGAGGGTCCGGGCGCGGGAATGGTAAAAAAACCACATTTTTTCACGTCGAATTCCCCGTTTGACTCGGTGGCTGTCTTCGCTATTCTCCCCGTCCTTTGTGCTGAGTCCCTATGGCAAAACTGACAGTTAACGATCTTGATATACGCGGCAAACGTGTGTTTGTACGAGTTGATTACAATGTACCGATGGCCGAACAAAACGGTCAGATGGTCATCAACGACGATACCCGCATCCGTGCCACGCTGCCGACGCTCGATCTGCTGATCAAAGGCGGCGCCCGCATCATCCTAGCCGCCCACCTCGGTCGCCCGGACGGCAAGGTCGAGCCCACCATGTCCCTCAAGCCGGTCGCTGCAAAACTGGCGGATCTGATCGGACGTCCGATCGCGTTCACCGACGACTGCATCGGCGAAAAAGTCGAGAAGACGGCCGGGGCACTTCAGAATGGCGATATTCTCCTGCTGGAAAACACCCGCTTTTATGCCGAAGAAGAAGCCAACGATCCGGCGTTTTCCGAGAAACTGGCGAAGGTGGCCGACATTTATGTGAACGACGCATTCGGCGCGGCGCACCGGGCACACGCTTCGACCGCCGGAATCGCCAGCGTCATCGCCGCTCGCGGTGGAAAATGCGCCGCCGGTCTGTTGATGGAACTCGAACTGAAATTTCTCGGTGATGAACTCGACTCCCCTGCCCGCCCGTTCGTGGTGATTCTCGGCGGCGCGAAAGTGTCCGACAAGATCAAGGTCATTGATCGCCTGCTCGAAAAGGCGGACACGATTCTGATCGGCGGCGCGATGGCCTACACGTTCAAGCTGGCCGAAGGCCTGAAGGTCGGTAAATCGCTGGTGGAACCGGACAAAACCGATGTCGCAAAAGCCGCCGTTGAAAAGGCCGCCGCAAAGAAAATTCAGTTCCTGATCCCGAGCGACAACGTCGTCGCCCGCCCGGTCAAGACGGACAAGCTGAACAAAAAGGGCAAGAACATCATCGAGCTGCACGATCCTTCGATCAATACCGAGCCCAACATTCCCGACGACCTCGAAGGCGTCGACATCGGTCCGGCCACTTCCAAGACGTTCAGCGATGTGATCGCCGGCGCGAAGACGATTCTTTGGAACGGCCCGATGGGCATTTTCGAGGACGAACGGTTTTCAAAAGGAACGTTTGCCGTGGCCCAGGCCGTGGTGGACGCGACCCAGAAAAACGGTGCCAAATCGATCATCGGCGGAGGCGACAGCGTGAAGGCGATCAACCAGGCCGGTCTCGGTGACAAGGTCACGTTCATGAGCACCGGCGGCGGAGCGAGCCTGGAGTTTCTCGAAGGAAACGAACTGCCGGGGGTCGCCGCGCTGACGGACAAATAATTTTTTTAACAGCTTTAAAGATTCGATAGCAAACGTATGGAAAAAGAACGCAGACTGATCATTGCCGGCAACTGGAAGATGAACAAAACCGTTGCCGACGCCCTCGACCTGTTGGACGGGTTGAAGCTCGAAACGAAGGGCGTGAAGGAAGTGGACATCGTCGTCTGCCCGCCGTTCACCGCGCTGAGCGAGGTTTCGAAAGCCATCGTCGATTCGAACATGCGGCTGGGTGCCCAGAACATGAGCGAGCACAGCTACGGCGCCCACACCGGCGAGATTGCCGCCGGCATGTTGCGCGACCTGTCCGTCCACTACGTCATCCTCGGTCACTCCGAACGTCGTCAGTTTCAGAAAGAGTCCAACGAACTGGTGGCCGCCAAAGCCGCCGCCGCCCATGCCGCCTCGCTTAAACCAATTGTCTGCGTCGGCGAACTGCTCGAAGACCGCGAATCCGGCCGGACCAACGCAGTCGTTGAGAATCAGGTCCGCGGCAGTCTCACGGGATTGACCCCGACACAGATCGAAGAAACGATCATTGCCTACGAACCTGTCTGGGCGATCGGCACCGGTAAGACGGCGAGTTCCGCCCAGGCCCAAGAAGTTCACGCGTTCATCCGGAAACTGATCGGCAACATCGCTGGCGAAGCCGCCGCGAAAAAGGTCCGCATCCAGTACGGCGGCAGTGTGAAGCCCGCAAATGCCCGCGAACTCATGAGCCAGCCCGACGTGGACGGCGCACTGGTCGGCGGTGCGTCCCTCGAAGAACGCAGCTTTGGTGACATCATCAAAAACATTATTTAACGAATCATCATGGATATCCTCATCTACATTCTCACCTTCTTTCTTGTTCTCGACTGCCTGTTTCTCGGTCTGCTCATACTCATGCAGCTGCCGAAAAAGGAAGCAGGCCTCGGCGGCGCGGCCTTTGGCGGCGGCGCCGTCGATGCACTGGTCGGCTCTGGCGCGGGCAACGTCCTCACGAAGGCAACCAAATGGGCAGCCATCATGTTCTTCGTCCTGGTGATCGTCCTGTCACTGCTCTACACGAAAAGCGCGAATCGCAACAGCATCATTGTGAAGGAACAGCTGGAGGCCACTCCGGTGAAGACAGCTCCCGCCGCCGTCCCTCAGGACCTGTGACCACCACCCCGCCGGCCACGGAATCGGCGCCGGTTGATCCTCAGCAGTAAGTGAATCCCTCTTAACGACGAAAGCCCGGGATCACTCCCGGGCTTTTTCGTGTCGGCGTTCGATCAAAAACGAATCAGCCGCCCAAGCAGTTTCCAACCCACCGTCCGACCGGACCACTTCAGCACGGTCCGCCAGTTTCGAATCATGAAAAACCCGGCGACCGGTGCGGCCAGCGGAATCCACGGACGCACCCGGTCGAATGTTTCCGAACAGCGTGAAAACCAGTCGAACGAATGCCGCGTACGCGCGATCTCCACGGCGATAATGCCGCGATGCAGATCACACTGGGCGATCAACAGGTCCTTCTCCTCTTTGAGCTGCCTCAGTTTTTCTTCTGAAACCATTCACGGTCCTTTCGTAATTCTTCCACAGTCGCCGAGAACGGATCCGGGCTTTCTTCAACCGCCCGCTTCAGCGACCCATAACAGCGCCACGCGGCCACCCCGTACGCCGCCGCCAGCGCGAAGATGACGTAGAGCCGCGCCGCCGTGTCCCACGTCACAACGATCACAAAAATCGTCGCGACGAACATCGCCATCAAACCAAGCACGCCCACGACCGCAAGCCGGAACAGGTGATCGACCAGCCGGAACTTTTCTTCCTGAAGCTCTGCGGCGGCGAGTTCAACCCGCCGTTCAACCAGGCCCAGCACGGACTCGATCACATTCTTGGCGGACTCAAGCGGGCCGCGCGACGGCCCGGATTCTTCCGGTTCGCTCATGGGCTAACGGCGGTTGACCAGCACGCCGATCAACAGCCCGACTCCGAAAGCAACTCCCAAGGATTGGTAGGGATGCTCGCGGATGACCTTGTCAGTGGCCTTGGCTCCTGCCGCAGCCTTATCCTCCACGCCCTGACACGAATCCTTGGCCCGATTCAGGGCGACCTTTAACCGGTCCCGCGCTTCCTTGGCTTTTTCGCCCAGATCACCGGCCGTCGCCTTCATCAGATCCTCCGCATCGTGCATCAGAGTTTTAAAATCGGACATGATCTTATCCCGTGAAGACTCGGAGGCTTCACTAAATTCTGTATTTTCCATGTTATTCCTTTCTCGATATCGGGTTCAGACATCGGCGGTTTCCCGCCGGTTCGCGTATTTCCCCTACACTATGCTTTGTGTCCGGTGATAATGACATCCAAAAATTTGGTTTAGCCGGTTGAAAATCAGAGGGATGCAAGATTGTCACACGACTAGGCCGAGAACACCCTTGCCAGAGCCGAATCCGACCACCAAACTATGAAATCCCGAACGCCAATCCCTGTTCCTGTTGTTATGAAAAAGACGTTGTTTTTGTCCACAATTCTCCTGGCCCTCGCCTGGAGCGGTGACGCCGGAGCCCAGTTGGTGACTTATGATTTTGAAGGTGATGTGGCGACGCCGAGTTTTGTTGATGGCGAAGTTTCGGCATCGGACTTTTCCAGAAACGCCGTAGCTTTTGGTTTTTCTACCGGAAGCCCCGGGGACGCCATCAGCGGTAATGGTTGGAACGCAAGTGACCGATACTGGGAATTTACCGTCACGGCAAATCCCGGAATCGCACTCGATTTGTCCTCCCTGTCGTTCGATTACCGACGAAGTTCCACAGGACCGTCTGGCTACGAAGTTACTATCAACGGTTTGAACGTCTCGTCCGGAAGCATGACGGCTACGTTAACAGGGAATACGTTCTATCCCGCGACCGTACCAATTTCTGGGTTTTCCACGTTGAGTTCGGCACAAGTCCGAATTTATGGAACCGGAGCGACAGGCCCTTCCGGCACTTTCCGATTGGACAATGTCGTCTTGGACGGCCTCGCCCTTAGGACGGTTCCCGAACCCTCGACCTGGCTTTTGCTTGCGGGTGGTTCGGTATTCCTGGCCAGCCGTCTCCGTCGCCGAAAATAATTTGCAGTCGTCTTACTTCTTCTTCGATTACTGCACTGCTGAAACCCTCGCCCTAACCGGCGAGGGTTTTTAATTTCTCCCGCGCCGATCCCGAATCAATCTGCTCCGCTGCCAGCTCCCAGCCTTCGCCAATCGAATCCGTCTTGCCCACCACGAAGAATGCAGCACCGGCATTGAGCAGCACGGCGTCGCGTTTCGGCCCGCGATCTTCGCCCGAAAGAATCCGGCGGATGATCCCGGCGTTCTCCTCACGGTCCCCGCCCGCGAGATCCGCGACGCTCGCGGGAGCGACCGGCAGATTCTCCGGCTCCAGCGTGCTCAAAGCAAACGCCCGGTCCTGATAAAATTCCGCGATTGTCGTCGGCCCCAACGTCGACAGTTCGTCGAGTTGTTTGTCGCCAACTTTTCCGCTCACCACCATGCCGCGACGGATGCCCAGCATCTGCAAAACTTTCGCCATCGGTTCGCAAAGTTCGCTGCGCGGAACACCAATCAGCTGGCAGGTCGGTCGCGCCGGATTCAGCAGCGGTCCGAGAAAATTGAAAATCGTTCGACGCCCCTTCTCCGCGCAAATCTTCCGCGCCGGACCGATGTGTTTGAACGCGGGATGATAATGCGGCGCAAAAAGGAACGCGAAATTGTGCTCCCTTAAGGCGACCGCCGCTTCCGCCGGAGTGAGGTCGATCCGGATGCCGAGCGCTTCCAGCACGTCGGCGCTGCCGGACTTGGACGTGATCGCGCGATTGCCGTGCTTGGCGACCGTGACCCCGGCCGACGCCACGACCAAAGCGACGGTCGTCGAAATGTTGAACGTGCCCAGCTGATCACCACCGGTGCCGCAGACATCCAGAATATCGCGGGCCCGTGTTTCAACATCGAGCGGGGGCGTGATTGAAAGTTCCCGCAGCTCACTGGCGAACGCCGCAATCTCGTCCGTCGTCTCCCCCTTGTCAGCCAGCACCAGAAGAAAGTCCGCCTTGTCCTTGGCCGGGCTGTTTTCTGTCGTCAACGACTTCACGGCCTGCGCGACGTCCGCGCGGGTGAGGGAATCACCACCGGCCAGTTTGGCTGTGAGAGTTGCAAGCATGTCGACAGCATAAAAAGGCAATCCGATCCGAACAGCAAAATCCGCCGACTTGTTTTGCCGGACGAGTTGCCGTTACTTTGCTCCCGCCTTATGTCCTGTGAAGTTCTGTCCACCCACACTCCCGCGCTGTTTCGCACTGCGGTGGGTATCGCCGTTGAACGGCTCAAGTCGGGCGACCTCGTCGGCCTGCCGACGGAAACGGTTTACGGACTCGCGGCCAACGCGCTTTCGACGGAGGCCGTCAGTCAGATTTATAAGATCAAGGGGCGACCCGCGCACAATCCGATCATCGTCCACGTTGCCGACGTCGCGATGGCGCGGACGTGTGTGAAGGAGTGGACCGAGTCCGCCGAGCGACTGGCCCGGGCGTTCTGGCCGGGGCCCTTGACGATGGTGCTGCCGAGGTCGTCGTTGATTCCGGACATCGTGACCGCCGACGGTGAAACGGTCGGCATCCGCTGGCCCGGGCATCCGTTCATGCAACAGGTGATTCGCGCCTGCGGATTTCCACTCGCCGCACCGAGCGCCAACCGTTCAAACGAGATTTCGCCGACAAACGCCGAGCACGTCCGGCGTAGTTTGGGGAACCGGTTGAAGCTGATTGTCGACGGCGGGCAATCACAGGTCGGCATCGAATCAACTGTGGTCGATCTCACTGGCGCCGCCCCCAGAATTCTGCGACCGGGAATGATCCACGAAGAAAGCCTGTTGGCGACGCTCGGACAATTGCGCGAACCGGGCCACGACGAGTCCGGCCCGTTGCGCAGCCCCGGGCAGCTTCCGAGGCATTACGCACCGAAGGGAACACTAACGGCGTTCGCGTGGAATTCGACGGAAGATTTGCTGGCTCAAACCGGCACAGCGGGAATCGACCCGGTGCGAACCACGGTAATCTGCCACACCCACATTCCCTCACCCGAAGGGTGGATGAGCATCCACGTGATTCCACATGACGCCGAGGCCTACGCCCGTGCGCTCTACGCGGAACTCCACCGTTGCGACGAGGACGGTGCCCGGTGGATTATCATCGAAGCCGTGCCGGAGACGGCGGAATGGAAGGGCATCTCCGACCGCCTCAGGCGGGCCGCCACACCCGCCTAGCTCACCGACATCAGCGAAACACGCCCGTTCAGATCATCGCGCGCGATGCCCATGGCATGCGGGTCCAGCTCGCGCTTTCCGTCCACCACAAAGACATACCGGTGATGACCATGATGAAGCGAAAGCTCGGTGGACCACTTGCCATCCTGTCGACGGACCATCGGATGATCGCTGTGATCGTCCCAACGATTAAAATCTCCGATGATGCTCACGCTTTTGGCCTCGGGAGCGACGCATACGAAATGAACCGGTTTCGTGTTTCGGTGTGCTGAATAACGATGCAGGTTGCCACCTGCCGACACTGAGTTTTTATACATCTCTAGTTTAGGTACAACAATTTTTTGACGTGATAAGCCGCTGCTAAACTGGCGAACCAGCGGTCGGGGGAACACGCGCAATTAATCACATGAAATGTGACCGCTCAAGGGTGAAGATCGGATTCTGACGGAAAGTTTTCCACCGCAATAATGTGATACGTAAATGACACAAATACGCATTGCAAAGGGGAAGTGTTCCGGTCTATTTTCAGCCACTGGTTCGGGGCGTAGCGCAGCTTGGTTAGCGCGCTTGTTTCGGGTACAAGAGGTCGGGAGTTCGAATCTCCCCGCCCCGACCATTTTTTCATTAATTCCAAAGAAGTCCGGAGCGGACGACCTTGGGCGGACGAAGTCATTCATGAACATGCAACGGAGGTCCCCCAATCACACTGATCAATTCTGGTCAACGCGTTTGAACGACCGCCATGAGTACCGCCCGGTTTCGGGATCAACGCCACTCGCACATCTGGCCGACGGCGGGGGCAGACTTGCAAGTCAAGAGTTTCAATAATAAGAACCGACCCTTTTCCAATGGAACGAAGGGCAAACTTCGCCGCCGGTTTCACCCGGCCTGGTTCTCTTTTGCTTTCCGGGCCCGCACGCTCTCACCGCTAAATTCCAGGATCACCGAGTGATGGACGAGTCGGTCGATGGCGGCCATGGTCGTCATCGGATCTTTGAAGATCTGATCCCACTTGGAAAACACCAGATTGCTGGAGATCATCACGCTGCGCCTTTCGTAGCGTTCGGCCAGG
>JBDNGP010000044.1:0-3684 GCA_041689265.1 Verrucomicrobiota bacterium | reverse complement strand
GAAGCCCGGGCAGTGGTGTTTGAATACATCGAACCGTTCTACAACCGGTATCGGCCCCACAGCTCACTGGACTACCGCAGCCCGGTGGAGTTCGAGCAGATGATTTCCCGAACCGCCCCCGCGGGGGCGGTTCGGGAAGAAGGCAAAGCCGGCGACAAAGCCGCCTTTACCCAAAACTAAAAACCTGATAAACCAACAACAACAAAACAAGAGAATCTCAACTCCAAGAAACTCAGTACACTTCAGCTTCTCAAAGAGATGGAATTGAACGAGAAAGGATTCGGCTTTTGTCTTGAAGTCACGGCGAAGGTGGCGAGGCAGGTGAAACGGGGGAGGCTTCGGATTGTTGAAGTTCCAATCGCCTATCACGGACGTTCGCGTGTCGATGGGAAAAAGATCAAGTTTGTAAGAGATGGCCTTAATGCGCTGAAATGCATCTGGAAGTATTCTTGACGAGCAACGGGGTGGACGACCGCCATGGACGGAGAGGGTCGGCTTAACGCTCACTTTATAGCCGATGATCGGGCGCTTGCGTCCCGAAACTTTCGAACCGTCAGGCATCCGATCAATGTGAGCCAGATCAATCCGGAGGCAACGCCAATTCTGTCGCCCCACCGTTCCGGCCACAGTGCCTCCAGTGTTACGTTGATCGATCCGCCGCCAGCAGGCACTTCAATCTCAATCAGTCCCTCCGGATCGGAAGGTCCCAACGGAAGAATTCTTCCGTTGAGTTTCGCAGTCCATCCAGGGAAATAAAGCTGGCTCACTTTGATGAGCGACGGACCCTCGCACAGGTAACTCAGTTGCAGTTGTCGCGGCTTCCACCGAGTAATTTTCACTTGACCTAGATCACGATTGATCCGTGCCCCGACAAGATCACTTGATGACTTCCAAGGCAGTGCCACGACCGCCAGATTCGTGTTGGTGCTGCTGTGGGCGCGGGTTGCTCCCTTGGCAGTTCGTCACGATATGGAATTAGCAGCGCAATTCAAATGATGAGTTGCCTCAAAGGGATTCCCGTCCAAAGTGTGATTGTAACGCTCTGCCATCGAAACAGCCGGCAGAGCATAAACACGTATTAGTTGATGACTGCTATCAGGACGAACTCCGTAGTTCCCACTAACCCTGGGTGCAATTCAGATGAATTAGAGGCGTACCCGCATCCCTCAACAGTTATGTACTTGCTGTACGTTGTTACGAAAGGAGGTCCGGAACTTACCCATGTACCACTGGAACACGCAGATCCGCCTGCGCCCTGGCAGGAGCCGCCAGATTGCGGTTCTCCAAGGGCGTTTCCGCTGCCATCAGATAGACACTCGTAGCCACCTGAAGGATAAGGGTCGCATGACTGGTCAACTGGTGTCTTCAGCGTCCGAACGCATTCGAAGTTGTCACACGTTCCATTCGGGTTGTAAACATTAACTGCATACCCACAAGTTAACCCGTCCGATTGAACGCGAAACTGACTTAATAGAAACAACAACGCACAAATGGTGGATACCAACGTTTTGCTCTGTGAATAAACTGGTATTCTAACTCTTGATTCGCTATTTTTCATATTCGTTTCAACTAGTCGCTTAGTTTATTGATGTTTTTTTCTTCGTGACGCAATTTTCCTAAAGAGAAGCAAAGCAGGAACGACTAACACCACCACCAGAACAATTCCACGCCCAATTCTCTCCCTGTTACGATGAGATGGTCCGGTCGCGGCCTGGGTGCGAAATGGAACCGCTTTCGCCTTTTTATGGTCTGACAATTTTCGCCATGCCGGTTTGCTCGTTCTGTATTGGACGAACAGCTCCCCTTTATCCAAACTGTGGACTCGATAATCAAACACATCAGTATTAACGGGTGGGACCGGCGCAAAACTCATTGATGGGTTTCGTTCCAATTCAGCAGTATTAAGTCTACCCTCGTATTTTATACGCGTCCGATTAGCGAGCCCTGGAGGGGGTAAGGACTCATCATCCACGACCTCAAACACTGTCAAAGAAAATGTCGAAGGCAATGCGAGGCCAATGTTAGTATGCCAAGAATGCACCTTGTACACGGCGTTTGTAAAACCAGACAGATTCACCGCATCCATTGGCAAATCGACGAATACTCGCGCTCTGTCATCGAATCGTTGCCCGTGGTATGAGAATGAAACCTCGCTTGGAAGAAAAGGTGGCGATGAATTCGTTACGGCGTTGTATGAATTCCTAGGATGTTCGTACCATACCGCGGCCGGAGTCGTTCCCCAAATCGGACGAATGCATTCACAAGAGTTTGTTGAGATGAACCTGCTAGATGAAAAAGCCAGCCATAGCGGAGCGATGTGCGACGAATCATTCAAAGGATAAGGAGTGAAATGAGATTCGCCAAGTGCGACGTTTTCATTCGGCAACTCCAAGTTTTCATCGTTGAGGTGCCTCACCTTAAATAGAGAGACACCGTCAAAACCAATCTCGTCGTATAAGAGAACCGCTTTGTGGGCATCACTCACCGTTCGAATTCGAAATCTTCCTGTCTCAGAATCGATAGTGAACGTAAAACTTTTATTGTCGACGTACGAAACAACATCATTTCTCATCGTCTTGGCAGTAATCACGCCGGAACCCGCGAAAACTGCGCCATTCACGTTTGGAACAAGAAACGTGAAAACCACCGCTATTGCAATCATTACAACGGAGTATACCCATTTCCGCGCAGTTTTCATTGAGCAACTAGATCAAATCATCGATGCCTGTCAAGCCCGCGTTCAAGATTGAAATGCAACACTTTGAAAATGAAACTTAGATAAAATGAGTGAGGCAGGGGCCTCACGTCGCTTAGATGTTGGTTGTTCGAAGTGAGGTGTACTGAGTTTCTTGGAGCTGAGATTATCTTGTTTTGTTGTGGTTTGATTTATCAGGTTTCTAATTTTGGGTAAAGTCGGTTTGGCCGACTTTCTTTTCATCCCCGCCCGCGGGCGGGGATGAAAAATTCCGCTGCTCAAACTCCACCGGACTACGGTAGTCCAGTGAGCTGTGTTTGCGATACCGGTTGTAGAACGGTTCGATGTACTCAAACACGGTCGCCCGAACTTCTTCTTCATCGGCCAGGATCCGATCCTGGATCGTGCTTGTTTTGAAGCGACCGAAGAAGGATTCCATCGCCGCGTTGTCATAGCAGTTCCCTCGGGCGCTCATGCTTGATTGTATTCCCAACCGACTTAGCTGCCTCTGGTAGGTTTCGCTCGCATACGTGCTCCCCCGGTCACTGTGATGGATAATGCCGCTCTTCATTTTGCCCCGGGTCTGCTGGGCGTTCTCCAACGCCTGGCAGACCAACTGGCCATCGTTCCTGGTGGGGACACTCCAGACCGGTTGGTGCATCACGCCACCATCCTGGAGTTCGACGGCGAGAGCGTGCGAACCAAGAAAGCCAAATCCCTGCAGACCGCGTGAGGCTCACCGCGCCTGGCTGGTGGCGTTCTGTCAGTCGGGCTACGCCCTCCTGACTCCACGCCACCAGCCAGGCAATCCCCCAACCTTCATACCAAAGAACTCATGTCCCATGGGGATGAAGTGTACTGAGTTTCTTGGAGCTGAGATTCTCTTGTTTTGTTGTGGGTTGGTTTATCAGGTTTTTAGTTTTGGGTAAAGGCGGCTTTGTTGCCGCCTTCGCTGTCTTCCCGAACCGCCCCCGCGGGGGCGGTTCGGG
>JBDNGP010000043.1:0-39597 GCA_041689265.1 Verrucomicrobiota bacterium | reverse complement strand
CGACGGCGGTCTCACGGATGAGATACTGCGCCTGAGATGAGAGTTTTCTGGCGTCTCGCTTTTTGATACCTCTCAATAATCGATGAGCACCGAATGTCAATCTTATTGAATGTATTTATGGGCCGTATTAATAACGAGGCGATGCAGCAGCCGTGTGCGGGTTCCAGGGGAACTATCGGATCAAAGAAAACGGGCCGCGAACGAAAGTTCGCGGCCCGTTTGTTGAAAGCAGTTTCAACCCGGTTTCTGTCAGGCTGCGTTCACCCCGGAACGTCGCTGCCGAACGGCCCGGATTTCATCACTCGGCGATATCCAGCCGGAATTCCTCGGAGAGAACGCTGTCGGAGCGGCTGCCCGGAAAGCCCCGGTATTGATAGTCGAATTTGAACCGGTAATAGATGTGTTTCTGATCGGCCGTGATCGGGATCTCCGCGCCCCAGCGATTGTTCACGAGCGGCGTGGGTTCCATCGGAAAGGATTCGAGGCCGATCATGACGTAAGGCGTGATGGTCTCATCCTTGAGACTTTGCTGGTTGCTTTTCCAGATCGCTTCCACAGGGTAGCGCCCCTCCGCGTTGCGGGGCTGGACGGTGGGCGTCAGGTTGGTGATGTTGTTGGACGCGCAACCCACCAGCAGCAGCGGAAACAGGAACAGTGCAAATCGTTTAATAAACAAAGCCATAATGTCGCTACGCGATACACAAGCCTGCGCTGGTTGTAAAGCGTTTTGCCGACGAACGCAGAAGCGTCTTGATCCGAAAAACGAACGGACAGACGATGCCGACGGTCACAGGACCGGACGACGGACCGAATGACATGAATCGAACAACGACAGCCAGATTTGACCGGATGCGCGACCCGCTCGTGGTGGCGCTCTGTCTTTCGCTGTCGTTGCACTTCCTGTTCTACGGCATTTATCGCGCGGGCAACGCGTTTGGCTGGTGGGATGTCTCCGTTCCATTTCTTCAAAACCTTCTCCAGAAAATGAACGTTGCCATCGTCGATCCGGAGAAGATCGCGGAAGCGTTGAGGCAACAACAGGAACTGGCCGAACAGGAAATGCCGATGATGTTCGTCGATGTCATGCCCGATCAGGCGTCCACCGAGGTGCCGGAGAACGCAAAGTATTACGGTGCCCTTAATTCGCAGGCGGCCAACACGGACGCCGACGCGAGCTCGGACATTCCCAAGATCGACGGCGAACAGGAGCAGATCGTCAAGACGGTGGACGTCGCGCAGAATTCCATCCAGACACCGGTGGTGCCCGTGCCGCCTGCCGAAGAAGCGGTCGAGGAAGAACAGGAAGTGATCAACCCGGACGAACTGCACCCCGCGCCGGCCGAGCAGCCGGAGGAGAAGACTGGCGAGGAGACGCCGGCCGAGATCGCTGAAGCCGACGTTGAAAAACCGGGTTCGCCCAACAAGCTGGAAATCCCGCAGCCGACCACCCCCAAACCAGGTGACCTGGCGTTTCACGAAGTCCGGCCGCAGCCGGTGAAGGGCGACGGTGCACCGGAACAGGGGAAGCCGGAAACTGTTGAGAAGCCCAAACCGCGTCCGCGCACATTGGCACAGGCCCGCAAGGAGCTCCCGCAGACCGCGTCCATCGCCGGTGAAAAAATGAAGCAGGAGGGTGGTGTTGACCGGCGGAATCTCGTGCCGAGCATGGACACGTTGGGCACACCGTTCGGAGTCTACGATTCATGGTTCATAGCTCAGGTGCAAACACGCTGGTTTTTTCTGCTGGAACAGAATTCCTACGCCTACAATTGGGCTGGCCACGTGAAGGTCAGTTTCCGCCTGTACTACGACGGGCGCGTGACGGACTTCAAATTTGACGAGAACAATTCAGGTGAAATACAGGGACTGCTCTGCCAGAAGGCGGTCATCGACAACGTTCCGTACCGGCAATGGCCCACGGATTTGCGTCGGTTGGTGGACAAGGATTACCGGGAGTTGCGTTTTACCTTTTACTACAACTAGTCTCGGGCGGCCCGCGCGGGCCGATCAAATCGCAAATGGAAACTTACATTATTGGGGCACTGGTCCTGACATCGATCATCGGACTGGCATTTATCGTGGAGCGCGGGGTCGCGCTGAGGTGGAGCAAGGTCATTCCGCCGGGCGTGGAGTCCGCGCTGGAAAATTGCCGGACGGAAGAAGATGTCACGATGTTGAAACAGGTCTGCCTCGGCCAGCCGTCGCCGCTCGGCCGGTTGCTCGTTGTCGCGATCGAACATCTCGACTGGACGCGCGAGGAAACCGTCGACGCGCTGCAAACCCGGGCGCGGCACGAGGTCATCAAACTGGAACGCGGCCTCGTCATTCTGGAAATCATCGTGGGCATCGGGCCGCTGATGGGTTTGACCGGCACCATCTTCGGAATGATCAAGCTGTTCGGCGGTTTGAGTGCGGCCGGTCTGGGTGACAACTCGGCCTTCGCCAGCGGCATCTCGATCGCGCTCTACGCGACGCTGCTGGGCCTCATCGTGGCGATCCCCTCGCTGATCGCGTGGAGTTATTACAACCGGAAGGTCGAACGCATGGCCGTCGAGATGGCGACGTTCTGCGACGATTTTCTGCGGCGACAGTACCGACTCCGTCGCACCACCGGCAAGAAGGCCAGCTAGAGCCACCATGGAATTTCTTTCACGAAGGAAAAAGAACCCGCCGTCGGTCATCATCGTCGCGTTGATCGACGTGTTGATTGTGGTTCTGATCTTCCTGCTGGTCACCACCACGTTCAAGCAACGGCCCGCACTGAAACTGACGCTGCCCGAATCCTCGCAGGCGGAATCCCAGTCCGGTTCGAGCGAACTCTCGGCGGTGACGATCACCATCGACAAGGAGGGGCGCTTTTATCTGGGGGCAAAAGATCGGCCGATCGCGGTGGAGCAACTTAAAGAACAGCTCCGGGCGGAAGTTCGGACGAACCCGCAGTTGCGGATCAATTTGGAAACTGACACTGACACGCCGGTGGGTGCATTCGTGAAGGCAATGGATGCGATCAAAGCTGTCGGCGTGAAATCCTCGGTGTCTTTGGGCACTCAAAAATCAAAAGCAGAATAGGCCGGTGAAATTATTCCTCCACATTGTTGTCGTGCTGTTTTTCGCTTCCGACGATTTCTATTCACACGCCGCCGAGGCCGGTCCAGCCGCGCCAACCGCGCGGGAATGGAACACCCGCGGAATCGAGCTGTCGCGAAAGGGCGAGGCGCAATCGGCGGTGGACGCCTTTTCCCAGGCGATTCAGATGGCCCCCAAACTTGCGGACGCGTACGTGAACCGCGCCATCGTTTACATCGGATTGAAGAATTGGAAGAAAGCCGAGGCGGACTGCACGATGGCCATCAAACTGGATGCGGACAACACGCGAAGCTACCACCAGCGCGCAATCATCCGCAGTCAGATGGGATTGCACGAAGCCGCTTTCGCGGACGCCAGCCGCGCGGCGCGAATGGACCCGACCAACCCGAGCGTTATCTTCACCCGTTACCTCACGTGCAGCCGGTCGGGTCGGCACGAGCTCGCCCATTTCGCCGGGGAAACTTACATCGGACTTCAGAGCTGGTCGGACATCTGGTCGCCTTACATGGCGTTTTTGAACAATATTTCACTGCGCCGCGCCGGTTACGAGGAGGAGTCCCGCGCCATTCTGAACGAGGCCGTAAAATGGCTGGACGCCGTAAAATGGCCGATGCCGATCCTGATCTATCTGCAAGGGGGGCTCGACGCGGAACAATTGCTGGCACTGGCGATCGACAAAGACCGGCAAACGCTCGCTCACTACTACATCGGCGCGAACGAATGGCTGAACGGGAATGCTGCCGCAGCCCGCATTCATTTCGAGTGGGTGAGCAACAACGGCAACAAGGACTTTCTCCAGCACATGCTGGTGGAGGATCATTTGAAGGAACTTGACAGCGCTGGTGCGGACAACCAGTAGGGCGGCACTTCACGCCGTCGGTGTCATCTTCTTCACCACGCACGAACAGATAATCCGAAACGTTTGTCGCCCGCATTTGTCGAAACCGGTGGCGACATCAGCGGTCCGGCGCGCGGCGAACCGGTCGCCAGTTGGATCACCAATTCGATTGCCTGACCGAATCGGACTGGTTATAAAACGGAGATTCAAGGGCAGCGGAACATGAATTATTTCTGGGCACGTAAATGGATGCAACTCGGCCGGTCGCCGGTTGTCGGCTTCGCGCTGATCGTGGCGGCGGTCCTGTCACTTGGCGGGCAGCGTCTCTCGGCAGCGACCGGGTTGGACCGCGCGGACATCCCGCAGTTCGACGTATTCGCGGGTTACGGTGGAACGACCATCGAGGCCAACTGGTTTCCCGTGGTCTGCGAAATCCGCAACGAGGGCCCGACCTTCAACGCCGTCTTTGAATTCTCGGAAGGCAATATGGGCAGTGATTTTGTTCGCCGGATGCCGATCGAGCTGCCGACCGGCACGCTGAAACGGTTCAGCTTCCCCATGTATTCAGCCGGTCGATTTGGGGTGGACTACCGGGCCGTTCTCCTCGATCAGCAGGGCCGGGTGATCATCGAGAACAACGGCATCAAGGCGAACCAGCATGTCAAATGGAATTCCAGGTTCCTCGGTGCGATCCCCGCCTCCGCCGCTGGCATGCCGTTGTTTCCGGAAGTCGGCGACAAGCGCAATCCCATGAGCGCCGCCGTCGCGCTGGCGGGCCGCATCCAGACGGAGATGATGCCGGACAATCCGCTCGCGCTGGCGGGGATGGGCAGCCTCTATCTCAATTCACAGCGCGCCGTGGATTTCGAGGAGAAGCAGGTGGAGGCGCTCCTTTCCTGGCTGCACGGCGGCGGGCACTTGATCATCGGTGTGGATGTGGTGGTGGACGTGACGGGCGTGCCGTGGCTGCGCGGCCTGATGCCGGGACCGCTCGGCAGCCTGCACACGTTCAAGGTCGGTGATTCGATGGATGAATGGCTGGGTGGCTTTGCGAGAACGCCGGACGGTCGGGTGCGTGAAGAGAACGCGCCGTATCGCAATCTCCGGGCGGATGAGAAATTCAACGAGGCGAACATCCGCGTGATTGGGATCGAGCCGGGCAACGCGAAGGTCGAACTGGCCATCGGCGGCCGACCGGCGATCGTCTCGACCGCCCGCGAGCGCGGCCGCGTGACGGTGTTGCTGTTCAATCCGGAACTCGAACCGATCCGCTCATGGGATCTGCGGCCGTGGTTCTGGGCGCGGCTCACGGAGATCCCGGGATCGATGCTGACGGAGAACCGGAATTCTGCGGGCTCGACCAGCGTTGACGGCGTGTTCGGAGCCATTGTCGACAGCACGCAGATCCGCAAACTGCCGGTCTCGGCGTTGTTGTTTTTGCTCGTGGTCTACCTGCTCGTCATCGGTCCGCTGGATCAATGGTGGTTGAAGAAGATCAACCGGCAGATGCTCACCTGGATCACCTTCCCGTGCTACGTCGTGTTGTTCTCCGTGTTGATCTATTACATCGGCTACCGGTTGCGTGCGGGCGATTCGGAGTGGAACGAGCTGCAGATCGTAGACGTGCTTCCCAAGGGCAGCGGGGCGGAACTTCACGGAACCACCTACGCCTCGATTTATTCGCCGGTGAACGCCAGTTATCCGATCGCGGGAAAAGAGCGGTTCGCCTCGCTCCGCGCAGAATCCACCGGGGGCATGGCGGGCGGCGGCAAGGCGCAGATCACCATGAACGCCGATAACTTTCAGGCCAGCGTATCCGTGCCGGTCTGGACCAGCCAGATGTTCATCAACGCCTGGCAGGAGGACGCGCCGCTCGATTTCGACGCCAGCCTCGCCCGCGAGGGGAACAATCTTAAGGTGACTCTCAACAACTACAACCTGCCTTCCGATTGTACGGCGCGGCTGTTCGCGAACGGCGAGGTTTACAATCTGGCATTTCCAGCGCAGGGAGCCGGTCCAATGGAGTCCCTCGAGACCGATACCAGACAGGACATCCGCGCGTTCGTCGCTTCCGCTAGCGGACAGTTCCACAGCGCGATCGACCAGCGTCGGCAGGCGCTCGGTAGCGACAGTGCACGGTTCCTGATCAATCCCGTGGATGCCGCGATGGCGCTGTCTCTGGGCGATTTTCACGGGAACGCGGTCGATCAGTACAACCAGTATCAGAGCGGGTTCATGTTTCCTTCCAACCTGGATCTTTCGTATCTGATGGACCGCGGGCAGGCGTTGCTGCTGGTCTATTGTCCGAACTTCGCCCCGACCCGCGCGATGAATGATTTCAAACCGGTGAGGTCCACCCGCAACTCGCTGTTGCGCCGGAGCCTGCCCCTGCCTCAATAGGAGAAACCGTATGTCCGAAACCGTACCGCCCATCCCCGCCGTCCAGACCGACAACCTGACCCGTGTCTACGGATCGATGGTGGCGTTGGACAACCTCAACCTCACGATTAACCAGGGCGACCTGTTCGGCTTCATCGGCTCGAACGGCGCGGGCAAGACCACCACGCTGCGCATTCTCGCCACGTTTCTTTCGCCGTCCAGCGGCACGGCAAAGGTGCTCGGGCATGACGTGGTCAAGGACGCTGATGCCGTCCGCCATGTGATCGGCTATATGCCGGATTTCTTCGGTGTCTACAAGGACATGGAGGTGACGGAGTATCTCGATTTCTTCGGCGCGTGTTACAAGATCCCGTCGGCGAAACGCGAGAAGACAGTCAATGATGTGCTGGAACTCGTCGGCTTGTCAGAGAAAAAAGGTTCGCTCATCGGCGCGTTGAGCCGCGGCATGCAGCAGCGCATCGGGCTGGCGCGCGTGCTGATCCACGATCCCAATGTTCTCCTGCTCGACGAACCGGCCTCCGGTCTCGATCCCCGCGCTCGCATCGAGATGATGGCGATTCTCGAAGAGCTCAAACGCATGGGTAAAACGGTGATCATTTCCTCGCACATTCTCAGCGAGCTGCAGACCTTGTGCAACCGGGTGGCCATCATCGAAAAAGGAAAACTCATTTACGCCGGGCCGGTGAAGGGCGTGCGCGACACGATGTACTCCGGCCGCATCGTCTGGGTGAACGTGAGTGACGCCAGCCGCCACGACGAAGCCATCGGCTTCCTGAAAATTCGCGACGAAATCTCCGAGGTGGAATCGGTCGACGGCGAACTAAAGATCACGATGATCGATCACGAAGCGGATCACAGCTGCGTCGCCGAAGTGCTGGTAAACAAGAATTTCCGCCTGCTGCAGTTGCGCGAAGAAGAACTCGGCCTCGAGGAAGTCTTCCTCCACGTCACCCGTGGCGAAACGCAGTAGGTCCGGCAAAGGCCTGATCGGTCAGTAGCCACCGGAACCGATCTTTCCCTCATCTGTCGGTTGGCTCGCGCCAGCTTTTTCCGCTGCCGCGCGCTTCCGGTAATCATCGAGCATCGCGGCGGTTGCGGTCGCACCGCAACGGGAGCCGCCGAGGTCACGCACCTTGATCAGGCCGTCCAGATCTCGCACGCCACCGGCGGCCTTGACCTGCACCTTTGCGGACACGTTCGCTCGCATCAACGACAGGTCGTGCTCGGTCGCGCCTTTGTAGGAATACTTGCCGTCCGCCCCTTTTACAAAGCCGTAGCCGCTGGACGTTTTCACCCAGTCCACACCCGCGCGTTCGCTCAGTTTGCAGAGCTTCCGTTTGAAATCGTCGCTGCCCAATCCCGCGCCGCCCTCGGTCAGGTAATCGTTTTCGAAGATCACCTTCACCTTCGCGCCGTGCGCATGCGCCTCGTCGCAAACCGCCTTCACGTCGCTCTCCACGTAGTCCCAGTCGCCGCTCATTGCCTTGCCGATGTTGATGACCATGTCGATCTCGACCGCGCCGTCCTTGCACGCCAGTTCGGTTTCGTAACGCTTGGATTCGGTTGTTGAATTCCCGTGCGGGAAACCAATGACCGCGCCGACTTTTACGTTCGAACCTTTCAGAAACGTGGCCGCGCGTTTCACGGCGTAGGGTTTGATGCACACCGACGCCACATCGTATTCCGCGGCGAGCCGGCAGCCTTCTTCGATATCCTGATCCGTCATCGTCGGGTGCAGCAACGAGTGATCGATCATCTTGGCCATTTCTTCGTAGGTATATTTCATGTTCAAATCCTGATTTTGTTTGGTTTCCCATTCGCCGGACGGGTTGACAACCCGCGCCGCCACCGGATACGTTTTCTGGCAGCGCCAAAAACAAACATTGGCCAGGCCAATTGTCAAGTCGCCGTAACGTATCAATTATCACGGGCCATGAACAAACCGACCGCCGATTCTGTTTACCGGAAACTTCACGTTCATCTGCGGCTGAAAGTCCGCGAGGGCGGGTTCACGGCGGGCGATCAGTTTTTAACAGAGCGCGAAATTGCTGGCAGCTACAAGGTGAGCCGGGTGACCGCAAACAAGGCCCTGAGCCGGCTGGTCACGGAGGGCTGGCTGGAGTTTCGCACGGGCGCCGGCACGTTCGTTCGCGGTGACGTGCTGGACTACGATCTCCGACACCTCGTCAGCTTCACGGAGAAGGCGAAAGCTGCCGGCAAGAAACCCGGCACCAAGGTTCTGGTGTTCGAGAAGCTCACCGCAACCGAAGTCACCAAGGCGATTCGGACCGGTCTCAAGCTGGGTGCGGACGAGGAACTGTTCTATTTTGAACGACTCCGGCTGGCGGATGGTTCGCCGGTGATTTTCGAGCGGCGCTGGGTGATCGATCGGCTCTGCCCGAAGCTGACATCGACGAATGTTCGAGGTTCGCTTTACTCGCTGTGGACGGACAAGTTCGGGCTCGAAATCACCGGTGCGGACGAGGTGATTCGCGCGGTGAATCTGAGTTCAAAACAGGCTGCGCTTTTGGATGTCCTGCCGCAGACCGCAGGATTGCTCGTGCAATCCACCGGCTACCTCGGCGGTGATCAACCGCTCTGGTGGGAGGAGACGCTGTATCGCACTGATGTCTATGAATTCCGAAATCGCCTCGGCGGATTGAAGACCTCGCGTCCTGCTGTCGGGCAGTTTACCAAGTCCTGATCCAGCGACTCCGGCAAGAGCCCGGACCACCTCGCAGGACTCTCAACCTGTATTGCGTCATGAAGCCAGGGCTGTTTGGGTCATGAAAAAAACACCATGTGGCACTGGTAGTTGGGGCTTTTTTTTCATTGAAGGAGGAGATTCCAGTTTCAATCGCTTGGGTGCCAGATGATTGCAAGTGGCGGTTTGCCATGTCGATTGGTGCGCCCATAATCAAAGGATCACACGTAGTTCAAAATCAAACAAACGAGCAAACATGAAATATCATCCAATCATCGCCGCGACCTGTCTGGCGGCGCTGTCCATTCAGGCGGAAATCATCCCCATCGAGATATCGCCAGAGGGCACGAGTGCGGCGACAGGACTCAGTCCGTTGAACGAAGTTCCTGCGGTGGCTGTTGCCAGTGCAGGGAGTGGAAACACTGTCTTTACCGGAATCAGTTTCGATACGGAGAGCAAGACGCTTTCAGTTTCCCTCGGGTACGGTTCGTTTGCGGGCTTTACCGATCTGACCGGACCGGCCACCGCCGCTCACATTCATGGTCCGGCCGGGGTTGACGGCACCGCGCCACCCATTTTCAATTTCATCGCCGAGATGCAGCATCTTCCGGCGCCGGACTCTTCGCAGGGAGGCGTGATCATTGGCGGCGCGGTGCTTGATGAGGATCAAAGCGCGGCGCTCCTGGACGGTCTCTACTATATCAACATTCACACGGAACAGAATCCGGCCGGTGAGATTCGCGGCCAGTTGATAGCGATGATCAATCATGCACCACAGGTTGAGTGTCCGGCCGCGACAGAAGTCGAATGCGATTCACCGGACGGCACGGCGGTGCCGCTGGTGGCCAAAGTGTTTGATGAGGACGGCGATACTCTCGTTGTCACCTGGTCCGTGAACGGAACCGTGTATCAGACGGAGGAAATTGTCGCGGGCGAAGACGGTGTCACGATGGCGGACGTGGAGTTCGTCGGCGTGTATGGCGTCGGCCAGCACTCGGTGGAGGTTTCGGTGAACGACGGCACCTCTGAACCAGTCTCGTGCACAACGTCTGTGACGGTGACCGATACGACGGCCCCGGTGATCGACATGATTGGGACTTTCCCGAAAGTGCTCTGGCCGCCGAATCACAAGATGATCCCGGTGCGCGTGCGGCTTCACGCGATCGATTGCACGGAGGTTCATAGTAAAATCGTGGAAGTGACGAGCAACGAACCGGTCAACGGCACGGGCGACGGAAACACGTCGCCGGACTGGGAAATTGTCGGCGACATGAAAGTGTTGCTTCGTGCGGAACGCGCCGGCCCGGGGAACGGCCGTGTCTATACGATCATCGTCACATCGGTCGATGCCTCGGGCAACTCGACCATGAGCCGCGTCCGGGTGGTCGTGCCGCATGACATGGGCAGCGGCCGCACCCCGACGAGCCAGAATTATGAACACCGTCAAAACGACGAGATTCCGGTCGTCCGGAAACCAGACAACCGGTCCAACAACGTCAATACACAGGTTCGCCGCGCCTCCGGCGTCCGGCGCCCGGTTCCGAAGACGGCTGACGAAGAGTCCGGTGACGAGGATGAAGCGCCGAAGCGCGTTCGCGAGTGAAATGACGCTGACGAATTGTCCTGAACCAGAGGACTCCAATCATGCAAGAAAGGGCCGGAACTACTCCGGCCCTTTTTTTGTTCGGATGAAATCCGCACCGGATATCAGAGAAAGCGCTTCATGAGTGGCCGCATTTCGCTTCCGAGGTTCCTCCCGAAGTTGACCGGACCAGACGATTGCGGTTTGCTCCGCTGATGCCAAAAAAGCCCGGTCAGAAATGGATTTTCCCAAGCATGTTGATCGGCGTCGGCCTGTCAATTTCGGCAATCGCTGCTGACGGGCCGCCGGTGATTCAAACCGCCAGGGCGGTTCTGGATCTTGACCGCGCGGCTGCTGACAGCGGACCCCGGGTCGAGGTGGAGGCCGTGGTGACTTTCTTCGAGCCGGAATCGAACATGTTCTTTGTTCAGGACGAGACGGCCGGAGTCTATGTCTTCCAACCAAATGCGCCGGATCAACTGCGCCATGGGCAGAAGATCAGGGTGCACGGCGTCGCAGGGAAGGGCGGGTATTCGCGTGTCATCCTGGCTGATTCCGTGGAGGTCATCGGGGACGGGAAAATGCCGAAGGCCCCCGCCTCGCAGATCGGCGATGTGGTCCTCGGTGCTTCCGACAGTCAGTGGGTTGGCATCGAAGGGGTGGTCCAGTACGACGGCAAGGAATGGCTTCATCGCGTGTTGGAAGTTCATGATGGGAGAAATGCGGTCCGTGTGCGGATCAAGGATTTCGAGACACTGGACCCGACCAGTCTGCTTGATGCGCGGGTTCGGATTCAGGGCGTGGCGGGGGGGCTGCCCTCACCGGATGACCAAAGTGGTTTCGTTTCGATCTATTGTCCTGACCCGACATTCATCGAGGTAATCGACCGGCCTGACCAGGAGCCATTTGAGACCCCGCTGATTCTGTTGAAGGACTTGGTTGAGTGGCACGGCGGCGCAAATGATCAGCATCAACAGTTGCATCGGACACGGGGAGTCGCGACGTATCAAAGTCCGGGACGGTTTATTGCCATCAGTTCGGGTGGGGCATCACTCGTGGTAGTCGGAACCTCGACCAATCACGTAATGATCGGAGACGAGGTGGATGCCGTCGGGTTTCTTGCGGCGAATGGAGGTCGCTGGCTGTTGGCGAACGGCGATTGGCGAATCACTGGAAAACGCGAAGAGGCTGCTCCGTTGGAGATCATGGGGATCGGCGATCTTGACGGGCTCGGGGCGGGAGAATTCGTCCGGTTGACGGCACGTTTGCAGGACTGGTCGCAACTGGCTGATGGACGCCTGCTGGGTCGGTTCGATTTCGGACCGACGGTCATCGAGGGCGTGATGAGTCGTTCAGAGGAGCATACGGTTTGGCTTCCGGGGTCGACGTACGAGCTCACCGGGACATTGATTTCGGAGATGGGTCGGATGGGACTGCCGCCAAAGCATTCGTTGTATCTTGCAAATGGAATTACGTCGCGTCTCGTGGGACGATCGGAAGCGGGTATTGGTCGCACGTTGGTAAACACTTTGATCGGAGTGCTGCTGCTGCTGATTGCGGTTGTGACGGCGTTGGTATGGCGACAAATCCGGAAGGAGCGGGCGGCGAGTCAGGGGCTGGAAGCCGCCCTAGCTTTTAGTCAGGCGCAGCTGGTCCGGTCGAAGCAGGAGCGGGAACGGATCGGCCGCGATCTTCACGACGGAATGATCCAGTCCATGTACGCGATTGGGATGGGACTTGAGGAATCACGGCGCTTGATCAGCGAATCGCCGGACATCGCAGCCGACAAACTTGTGCGGTCCCGCGACGCGATGAACCATCTGATCCAGGATGTCCGGCAGTTTATCGTCGGGTTGGAGCCCGCGTCCATCAAGGGGCTGGAATTGAGAACGGCGATCAAATCCACGCTGCTGACGATGGGTGAAACGGCGGCGAACCGGGTGTCGTTGGATATGGATCTGAACGTCCTGGAAAACCTGAGTTCCAAACAGGCGACTGAAGTGTTTCATATTTGCAATGAGGCCATCTCGAACAGTCTGCGTCACAGCAGCGCGCGCTCTGTTGAGGTTTCGCTCCGATCGGACCGGGAGAACTTCGTTTTGGAAATTATTGATGATGGAGGTGGGTTCGATCTGGAGTCGGTGTCTGCAGAAGCGAATGGCTTGCATAACATGAAACGCCGGGCTAGACAGCTGGGAGTTCGCCTTGTTTTAGCTCCCCGTCCCGGGGAGGGCACGACAGTCACCGTCGTGTTCCCGACCACCTGATTTGAGTCATGAAAGGTTTTGTAAACAAACCCATCCGCGTGATCATCGTCGATGACCATGAGATGGTCCGCGCCGGGCTGAGAGCGTTGTTTGGCGGGTTTCCGCAGATTCGCGTGATGGGCGAGGCCGCCACTGCGGCGGAGGCCGTTGAAATTGTATCAATTGTCCCGGCCGATGTTTTATTATTGGACATCCGGCTGCCCGACGGGTCGGGCCTTGAAGTATGCCGGAAGCTTCAAAACTCCCATCCCACGCTCAAAGTTCTTTTTCTCACTTCGTATTTCAATGACCATATGGTCATGGATGCGTTGTCCGCCGGAGCCGAGGGTTATCTGTTGAAAGAGATCAATGCCGAGGTACTCGTACGTTCGATCGAGGAGATCATGGAAGGCAAGTCGGTTCTGGACCCGACGGTGACCCGTCGCGTTGTGGACAGTATCCGGAAGGGCGAGACGCTGGGAAACCGCGCCAAATTGGAGACATTGTCCCCGCAGGAACAGAAAGTGATCGCGCTCGTGGCCGAAGGTCTGACCAACAAAGAGATCGCCGTGGTGATGAAACTGAGCGACAAGACGGTAAAAAATTATCTCAGCAAGTTGATGGAAAAACTCCAGCTGAAACGCCGATCTCAGGCGGCTGTGTTTTACGCGCAGGCGACGTATTAGTCCGAATGGCCCTACGTCGTTAGGGGCTTAAAAGTCTTCTTCCTTTCCTTGTTTTTATAACCCGCTGGCACCCGGCGGGTTGCGTCTTAAAACCCGACCAGTTTCAGGCGTTTTTTAGAAAAGTCGGACGTCACGCTGCTTCTGTGGAGATGGCTCAATCCAAGAATTGATGTTTATGAACCTGGATCAACACGACAAAAAGAAACGACGGACTGGCTTCACGCTGGTGGAAACCATGGTGGGCATGAGCGTGTTCGGGGTTGGAATGGTCTCCCTGTACGCCGGCATTGCGTTGGGGTTCTCCATTGTGAACCACACTCGGGAAGGTCTGCGCGCGACGCAGATCATGGTGGAGAAGATGGAAACGGTCCGACTTTACTCCTGGGAGCAGATCAACACCTCCGGTTTCATCCCGGCAACGTTTTCCGAGTACTACTATCCGCCGGGAGTTGGAAACACCAACTGGTCCGGTGGCGTGGTCTTCGATGGAACAGTGACACTCGGCGCCGGGCCTTCTGGTCCCAGCTACAGTACCAACTTGATGAAGGTTACGATTGGCCTGAACTGGGTGACCGGCGGCGTTCCCCGGTCCAAGCAGATGAGCACATACGTTGCACGCAATGGTTTACAAAACTACATCTACTAAAACGCCTGGACGTCGCCGTTCGGGGGGTTCACGATCGTTGAGTTCATGGTCTCGCTGGCCGTCAGCTCGCTGATGTTTCTGGCCATCGGGGTGTTCGGCATGTACAGCGCGAAGAGTTTCGCTGCGATTGCCAACTACGTGGATTTGGACGCCTACAGCCGGCAGGCATTGGACCAGTTGACCAAGGACGTGCGGCAGGTAAACCGGCTCGTTTCGAACTCGGCGACCAGTCTGGTCTTCGAGGATTCCGACGGGACCTCGCTCCAGTACGTTTACTCACCCGGTGCAAAGACGCTTTCGAGGATCAAGGGTGGCAATACGCAGGTCCTCCTCCAGGAATGCGATACTCTTACATTTGCCATTTATCAGAGAAACACGGTCGGGGGAACCTACGACCAGTATCCCACTGCCACGCCCGCCACTTGCAAATTGATCAATGTCTCCTGGCGATGCACGCGAAACATCATGGGCAGGAAATTCAATTCCGAAAGTGTGCAGACGTCGAAGATCGTCATCCGAAAACAATAGCCGCATACCAAAATGAAACTTAACCAGCCACGTCGTTCCTTGGAAAATGGCTCCATTCTTTTCATGGTCATCATCGTGACCGCCATCATCAGTGTTGGCCTCGCAAGTTATCTGAAACTCGCCGTCAACCAGCAGCGGTCCGTCGCGCGGTCTGCGGCCTGGAACGAAACGATTCCCGTTCTTGAAGCCGGAATTGAAGAGGCGCTCGAGCAGATTTCCGTGGGTACAGACGCCGCGTCTATGATCAACAATGGATGGTCGCTTTCCGGCACGAACTACGTCCGGGAGCGGACAATTGATGGCAGCCGTTACGTGGCAAGAATATCAGTCAGCGTCCCGCCGGTCATCGAATCCAGCGGATTTGTGAACGTGCCGGGCACGACTTCGACGCTGGTAACGCGGACCGTGCAGGTGAAGACGCGCAGCAGCTCGATGTTCACGAAGGGGATGGTGGCCAAAGGCCAGATCGATTTGAGAGGAAACAATATTCAGACCGACAGTTTCGACAGTTCAAGCACCTCTTACAGCACGGGCGGGATCTACGATTCCAGCAAAGCCAAATCCAACGGCGACGTGGCGACGAATTCCGGGCTGGTCAATTCTTTGAACGTCGGTAACGCGAACATCAAGGGGAAGGTTTCCACCGGCCCGGGAGGCAGCGTGAGCATCGGGCCCAATGGAGCCGTGGGGGACGCCGCCTGGCACTCGGGCGGAAATAGTGGAATCCAACCCGGCTACTCTTCCGACGATATGAACGTCAGTTTCCCCGATCTGGTGGCACCGTTTACCGTCGGGCTTCCGCCCGCCAGTGGCAGCCTGGGCGGAACCAACTACGCGTATGTCCTGACCACCGGAGATTATTCGTTGAGCAGCCTGAGTTTGAGCGGCAGCAGCAATAACAAGATCCTGGTCACCGGCAATGCCCGGCTTTACGTGAGCGGAAATATTTCACTGTCAGGGCAGTCGGGAATCATCATCGACTCCACCGGGAGTCTGAAGCTTTATGCGGCTGGAGCCTCAACTTCGATCGGTGGCAATGGTGTCGCGAACGGATCCGGAGGGGCTCAAGATTTCCAGTACTACGGGTTGCCGTCCAACACGAGCGTCTCCTTCAACGGAAACGCGGCCTACAACGGCACGATCTACGCCCCCAACGCGGACTTGAGTTTGGGCGGTGGCGGAAACAACAGCTACGACTTTGTCGGGGCCAGCATTTCCAAAACAGTATCGATGAACGGCCATTTCAATTTCCACTACGACGAAGCCCTGGCGAACATGAACAGCGGTGGGAAATACGTGATCACCGACTGGAACGAGCTTTGATCTTGCCTCACAATGTGCCGTTTGTGGCACAACCTCGAGCGAGCACTCTCTCCCCCAATCCGGAACGATGCAGTTAAATTGGAACGGGCCACTGGCCCGTTCTGTCGGGCGATCCTCCCGACAGCCGTGCGCACGGAGCACTCACTGAATGGTGACGGTTATCAAGCCTCTGCGTTCACCCTGGCCATTCCCACAATTGTGGATGAAATTCCGGCCAATCCCAAAGGGATTGCGTCCATCAGCCCCGGGTTGCGAGGCACGAGCTACCCGGGGTGAGACGGGGAATTTCCATCCAACCCCAACGGGGTTGCGGCCCGAACCCCACACCGATGACGCAACCCCGTTGGGGTTGGGGTTCGTTGACTCGCGGTATCCCAGGTTAGCTCGTCCCTCGCAACCCCTGGGCTTTGAGCCGGAATCCCGTTGGGATTCAAATCCACGACATCCCAGATTTGTGGGTAACGGTCAGGCGTTCACCAGAGGTCTATGACTCTTCGGTGGGCCGCCTGTGGCGGTTTCGAAACTCTCGGTGGTACAACAAAAAAGCAGGGCTGAAAATCAGCCCTGCTTGTGAGAGAAATGCTTCTGTCCGTGCTTATTTGCTCAAGCGGCGGCGCAGTGCGCCAACACCTAGCAGGCCAGCACCAAACAAAATCATGGTCACGCTAGCGTCAGGAACAGATGTAGTGGTTCCGTTGAAACCGTCGCTGTGAGACAGTCCATTTCCGTTTGGCGCGGCCGTTAAAAGCGTTTCTTGGGCCGAAAACCCAGTTGCGCTGAACCACACATAAGACCGGGTTCCGTACTTCGCCAGCAGATACATCAAGCCACTTGCATCTACAGTGGTGGCAGTGGTGCCGAGGTTTGCACCGCCAGTAGCATCTGGGAGCGCTGCGACAGCGATAGTGCTACCCGTTCGGTCGTAATCCCGGGTTTTGTTCAGATTCTGACCGTAACTCTGATCTGGACCGGTGGCGCCGGGCGCGAGATCGATCAGGTAATTAATAAGCCCAAGCTCGTCTGCAAGGCTTGATGGTACGCCTGGGTCGAAATATCCGACGTAGGTGGAATCCGTGAACAGGACTGCGCGTGCACTCGGCACCATCGCCAGCACCCCGGCTAAGAGGCATCCAGCGATTATTGTTTTTGTTGTCTTCATATATTCTTAATCTATTTGCGTTCTTCTGAAGGTTACAACCCCCACTACGCGCTATACCATTTGCAGCCCCGGTACCACGTTTGAGATTTCCAGTCCAATCTCTCGCATCTATCTAAATACGTGGATGTTATGAATTGAAAATTGTTTTTTGAAGAGACCCCGAACCAAGAGGCAGTTCCAAAAGTGTTAAGTTTTCCGACGGATTTTATTCGTGATCCCAGAGCGAGGGGAGCATCGCAAGTTGTCATACCCGATTATTCGACGTTTTGGAGAAAAAGAGGAGGTCGTGTCCGTGTAAACTTTTCAAACATGTCCGAACGGCCCTATTAAAGTTAGCTGTTAGCACCTTGTCGTCGTTTGTTTGAAGCTGACAGGTTTGCCTCAAGTTTCGATGGCCGACGGTGAATGGGGAAACCGGCGAGCAGCCGTTGCCGGATCCTTTGATCCATGCCTGTCCGGTTGTTTACCAACGCCGGTGTGGAGCGCGACTGTATCGAAGACCAGCCGCAGAAACTTGCAAACCTGCTGCGGCTGGCGCTTCGCACACAGCCGCGCTCCGTCAAAGTGGCAACAAAGGGGATAGGTACGCTTTGATCAAAGGAGGCAACTTACCAATTCCGCTTCCAGACCAAAAAACCCGCAGGCAGTCCGTCCCCTGTGATCGTGGAGATTTCCGGGCTGAGCGTCCAGGTGCCGGACTCTTTGTGCAACTTCGCATCGAGTTCGCGTCCGGTTTTTGTGGCCGCAAGAAGGCAGGTTGGAAACCCCGTCCTACGTTTCAGGCAACACGAACCGGTTCTCCTCAAGTGGTGAAAATTAGCGCAATTCGCGTAAACCTCTTCCTCCTCCCCAACTTCGCGTCCTGCCGTTCGATCCGCTCTGATCGAGGTGGATGGTTTCAGCTTTCCTGCAGTGGCAGCCGGATGGTGATGGTGGTGCCTTTGCCGAGCTCGGACTTGAGGTCGATCTTGCCGCGATGCGATTCCACGATGCGACCGACCAGCGCGAGCCCGAGTCCCGTGCCCTTCGCCTTGGTCGTGCTCAGCAGCGATGAGAAGGCACGGTCCGTCTGCTCTTTGGGCATCCCGACGCCGGTGTCCTTGAATTCCACGGTGAGGTACGTGGCTGGGCTACGTCCGCGTCCTTTGCTGACGCGAGTCGTGATGGTCAGCACGCCGCCTTCGGGCATGGCTTCGACGGCGTTCAGTGTGAGGTTCAAGAACACCTGTTCCAGCTGAATTGAGTCCGCCATTATTTCCGGCAGATCGGCGGCCAGATTCCGTTGAATTTTCACCCCTTGGTTTGAGAGTTTGCGGCGGGTCAGGAGACCGAGGTCATCGATGATCTGATTGATCTTCACCGGCGCGGGTTTGGGCTCGGTGCTGCGGGCGAAGTCCAAAATTTGTTCCACGATCTTGTTCAGCAGATCCATCTTGTCGCTCATGATCCGGACGTCCTCTGAACGAGGATCGCTCGCGGAAAATTTCAGGTCCAGCGAGTGGAACAACATCTTCATCACGGTGAGCGGATTCCGGATTTCATGAGCGACCTCGGCGGCGAGGAGGCCGAGGGCGGAAAGTTTCTCCGACTGGCGGAGCTGTTCCTCCACATCGACAATGCGCTCGTGAAGCTGCGCCTTTTCAATGGCGATCGCCGACAGGTCCGCGAGCGCGGAAAGAATGCGGATCTCTTCGTTGGAAAACGTGTGGGTAACACCCGTGTAAACGCTGAGCGCACCAATGACATGGCCTCCGAATTGCAAGGGGACGCTGAGCAACGACACCAGACCTTCGGCGATCGCGATGCCCACCTGTTGATAGCGGGTGGAGGTCTGGACGTTCGGTTCCTGCACTGGTTTGCGTCGGCGAACAACGACGCCAAGCAGGCTTTCGGCGACGTCCACCGGAACCTTGTTCACGTAAGCCTCGCCGGCTCCGTGACAGGCCCTCAGCACGAGCCAGTTGCCGGTGGTGTCAAGCAACTGCAACGCGCAGATTTTAGAGCCCATCAGTGCGCAACCTTCCTGCGTGACCGCGCGGAGGGCGTCGTCGAGATTGAGCGTCGAGCTGATCGTCTGACTGACGTTGACGAGCGATTCGAAGAGGCGTGCCTTGTGACGCAATTGTTCGTAAAGCCAGGTGTTCTGAACGACGCGTGCCGCCTGTTGCGCAAGCTGTTCCAGCCACGTCTGGTCATCGACTGAAAACGCGTCCACGCGGTCCGAATCAACGTTCAGCACGCCGCGCAGTTCGCCGTTGGCTTCGAGCGGTACGGCGAGCTCCGACCGGATTTCCTTCCGGACCGCCAGGTAGCGGGTGTCGTTGATGACGTCCCCGACGCGCGCGGCCTGACCGGTGCGCGCGACCCAGCCCGTGAGCCCTTCGCCCAACTGAAGCTGAAGTTGTAGCGTGCTGTCGGGAAGACCTTCCGCCGCCAGGATCTCGAGCACGTGATTGGTCGGGTTGATCAGGGCCAAAGAACCGCTCACGGCGTTCAACGCGCCGACCATTTCGTGGACGATGTGCTGAAACGCCTCCTGCGGATCGAGCGTGGAATGGATGACGTTGCTGACGCGTTGCAGCAGTTCGAGCCGATGAAACCGCCCGCGCAACTCGTCGAGTTCGGTGGTCGTTGCCGGAGTTTGGTTTTCGTGGTTAGCGGACACGGCTGATCAGGGTGATTCCCAGAAGTGAAAACAGGATGTTGGGCAGCCACGCCGCGAGCCACGGCGGCAGGTGACCGCCGGTGCCCATGGCCAGGCCGAAGCGTTGCAGGATGAAAAAGACGAAACACAGCGAGAGCCCGGCGGTGACGCCGAAGAACACATTGCGCCGGCCGGATGGCACCGCGAAGGGGATCGCGATCAACATGACGACCAGACACGTCCACGGGATCGCGATGCGGGCGTGAAACTGGGTGAGGAGCAAGGAACGTTTCGGACCTGATAGATCGGGGTGAAGCGCGAAGTAATCCATCAACGTGGCCAACGACACGACCGCGCGTTTGGTGGCGGTACGGGTGGAGAGCTGGCTCACGCTGAACTCGCTCCAGATCTGTTCCGGGGTTTCGTAGAACTCCGCCATCCGCACGCTCGGCGATGGAGCGCCCTGATTCGGGTTTTTTGTGCGGTCCGCCGGGTCAAGCAGTTTGATGTTCGCGTTCTTGAAGGTCCACGCGTTGTTCTCCCACGTGGCGCTGTCCGCCTGCACGAGCTTGATCCGGCCGTCGGGTTGTTTCCAATTGACCGTCACGTTGGTCAGCGACTGCGCGGACATGTCGAAGACTTCGATGATCCATTCACGGTTGTCGCGCTCGTTCACAAACTGGATCTTACGGACCTGATCGCCCGTGCTTTCGGCCTCTTCGTCGGAGTAGCGGCGGTAGATCTGGTCCATTTTCTGGTCGGCGTCTGGCAGGCCGTATTCATTGAGCCAGAACAACCCGAGACTGAACAGGCCGCCGACGCAGAGGTAGGGGCTGAGAATTCGCCAGAGACTGATTCCCGCCGACCGGATAGCGGTGATTTCGTTGTGCCGGGTGTGGTTTGCCAGCGCATACATCGTGGCCAGCATCAACCCGATCGGGACCAGTCCTTCCGAGAGAATTTTGGGGACCTTGTAGAAATAATACTCCACGACATCGTGAAACTGGAGGTGATGCCGGTGAAATTCCCGCATGTTGCTGACGATGTCCGATATCAGAAACAGGAGCACAAAACTAGTGAGCGTGATGATCAGGGGCACCATCAGCTCACGCAGGAGATATCGATCCAACAAACGCACGCGCGGGAGACTATCGACGGCCCACCACGAAGGCAAGGAGGCGGAGCAGGGGAGGGGAGTGCGATCGGAACCGTGGGGTAGGAAGACAACGGACGAACCGCCGGTTCCGCGCCGTTTGTCGGGTAGGGCAGCGTCGCTCCGCGCGCGCCGACGAGAGCCGGCCCGGGTTTCATTCTCCTCAACCTTCCCGAAAGCCTGCAAGTCTCATAGCCCATCGCCGGACCGCGGGGAACGGCGATCCCTACCTCCGACGCACTCTTTCAAAGACACCCGGTCAAGTGTTGCGGATCGGAACCGTGGGTGACCAAAGCGATCAAGTGTCCCGACAATTTGTCGCCGTTCACCGGAAGAGCAGGATTACGATGATGATTCCGATTAGGATCGCGAAGCGCCGCCGAGATCTCAGCGCAGCTTGCTGCGGAGAAGGTGGATCAACGACTTCACGGCGAGCTCCATGAATTGAAATGGTTTGCCGATGAAATCGGTGCCGCCGCTCAACATCGAATTGGCACGGCTTTGCAGGTCGGTCATTCCGGTGACGAAGATGATCGGTGCGGTCTTGTTGAGTTCGGTTTTCCGGATCTCGGTGCAAAGTTCGAAGCCGTTCATTTCCGGCATGTCGACGTCCAGAAAGATCAGATCGAACTTCTGCTGGCGCGTTTTCTGGAGCGCTTCCATTACTGATTTTGCCTCAATCGCCTTCTGGTTGATCCGGCCCAAAGCCACGCAGATCGCCCGCCGTGAAATGGCGTCGTCGTCGACCGCCAGGACGTTGAAGTTGAGACCCGCCGGTGTCTCGTTCGGTTTCCCTGAATTGAATTCTTCAAATAGAAAATCGACGGCCTGGGTGATCGTTCGCAGACATGTCCCGCTCAGTTTTACCGGATCAGCGACAACTTCGGAAACGAACGCTTCCAGCGCCTCGCAAAAGTAGGCCTGCATTTTTCGCCCGGCGGCCGTCGCACCGCCGGAGAGGGTGTGGATCAGTTCGCGCAATGAGCGGAGCCGGTTGGAACGGGCGTCCGGGGTCGTCTGCTTGTTCGCCTCGTGAAGCATCCGGCGACATTCTTCCAGAAGTCCGGGAAGCCGTTTTTGGAAGACCACGCTGGCAGTGGATTCACCACGACCAAAGCTGGGCTGTTCGTCCGCCAAGTCCGGGCTTTCGGTGGGGCCGTCATTCAGCAGCTCGCGGATGATCTGCAGCACCTCGCGCGGGACGTATCGGGACTTGGGAAGAATTCTCTTCGGGTTCTGCAGTTTCACCTGGGCCAGCACGTCCTGTTGAAACGCGTTGGTGAAGACGATCACCGGAATGTCCCGCAGCCCGTCCGTGGTGTTGAGAATTTTGAGCAACTCGATTCCTGAAATCTTCGGCAGGTTGACATCAAGCACGACCAGATCGGGGATGCCCCGTTGCAAGGCGCTCAACCCTGCCTCCCCATCGCGGGCGAGCGTGGTGTGGTAACCGGCTTTCTTGAGCTGGGTCTCATAGACCGAGCCCAGAATGGGGTCGTCTTCAATAAATAGAATTTTCTTCATCAAATAGTATTGTCTACGTCTCCTATGACGCTCGTTGTCGTTGTCGGCTGGCACCGCCGCAGCAGTGCGAGCGGAATTGATCCGCTACCCGGTCGGCACCACGTCGAGGACATTCTCTCGCAGGAAATCACAGACCTCATGGTAGAGGTTGGTGATGTCTTTGAGGTCCTTTTCCAGGTCCGGATTTTCGCCGGCGGTGAGTTGGTTTTCCAGCGCGCGAAAGTGGTCGCCAATCGGATTCATTCCGCAGGTGTAACTGCTGCCTGCGCAACTGTGGGCGAGCCGCCGGGCTTCGTCCATGTTGTTGTCATCCGCCGCGCCCTGAAGCCATCTCAGCTGTTCGCGGGTCTGCTCGATGTAAAGGTTGGCCAGTTCGCGCATGGCCGTGTCGTCGTGATCCGAAAATTCACGAAACCGGTCCAGGTCAACTGGCGGGCGGTTATCGTCCTTCACTCCGACTGCGGGCGCGGCGGCAACTGGCGTTTTGATCCCGATCACCTCGGGCACACGCGTAATTTTGCTTCCCCAGAGCTGGATAATTTCCTGCAACCGCTCCGGCCGGACGGGCTTGGCGAGGTAGTCGTCCATGCCAGCTTCGAGACATTTTTCGCGATCACCCATCATGGCATTCGCGGTCATGGCGATGATTGTGACGTGCGGCGGTGTTTCCGAATCGACATGCGCCGCCTCGTCCTGCCGGATGCGTATCGAGGCTTCGATGCCGTCCATTACCGGCATCTGGACGTCCATCAAAATAATGTCGTAAGCCTGCCGTTCCAGCGCTTCGATCGCCTCCTTGCCGGTGGCCGCCACGCTCGCCTGATAGCCCATCTGTCCGAGTATCCGGAGGGCGACCTTCTGGTTGATCAGATTGTCGTCGGTCAGGAGGACGCGCAGCGGCAGGCGCTCCGCCATTTGCGGGTCGATGTGCGGCCGGGCGGGCGCCGGTTTTGAGCGTTCAGGGGAGCACGTCAGCAATTGCGAAACGGTGTCCGACAACTCGGCGAACCGGACGGGTTTTGACAGTGAAACGGTGTGTAAATTGGCGCGCCCCGCGTGGGCGGTTCCGCGTTTGGAAAGGGAGGTGAAAATGATACCGGGCAGTTTCATGTCTCCGGCCTTGACGCGCAGCGCCTCCAACAGCGACCAGCCGTCGGCCTGGGCAACCATCGAATCCGTGAGGATCAGGTTCGGTTTCGTTTTTCGTTCAAAGGAATCCAAGGCCTCGGTTTTGCTCCGCACCGCGATGACGTTTGCGCCCAAGCGGGTCAATTGTTCGGTGAGCGATTTTAGCAGCGATTCGTTGTGCTGAACGATCAGAATTTTTTGCCCGGTGATTGCCGCCTCGGAGAGCGATGGCGTTTCCGATTCTTCCACTTCACGCGCCGCGACCGTGAAATGAAACGTGGAGCCGCTGCCTGCCGAGCTGTCCACCCACATGCGTCCGCCGAGCATGTCGGTCAGGCGCCGGCTGATGGCGAGACCAAGGCCGGTGCCCCCGAACTGCCGGGTGATCGACGCATCGACCTGGCTGAACGACTTGAACAGCCGGTCAATCTTGTTGGCGGGAATTCCGATTCCGGTGTCCTTGACGGCGAAGTGAATCAGCTGCCGGCCGCTCTCGGGCGGGGCGTCGTCGGGTGCCGGTTCGAAACGCGTGACGGTGATTGAGACTTCACCTTGGCCCGTAAATTTGACTCCGTTGCCCAGCAAATTGACGAGAACCTGACGGATGCGCGTGACGTCG
Source organism: Verrucomicrobiota bacterium (assembly GCA_041689265.1). Taxonomy (GTDB): domain Bacteria; phylum Verrucomicrobiota; class Verrucomicrobiia; order Limisphaerales; family RI-55; genus JBDNGP01. The sequence goes on along the minus strand of JBDNGP010000043.1, from coordinate 15,330 downwards.
CTCTCGATCTTGAGCGGCACGTCGGGATCAATGTCGCAGAACATCTCGATGTTCTTTTCGGAAGCTTTCGCGGCGAGCAGTTCCAACGCGTCCTCGACACATTGCCGGAGATCGAACGGGTGGCATTCGAGTTCGATTTTTCCGGATTCAATCTTTGAAAAATCAAGGATGTCGTTGATGACGTCCAGAAGGGAATCGCCGCTGGTGCGGATCGTTTCCACGAGTTCGCGCTGTTCGGAGGACAGGTGGGTTTCCAGCAGCAGGCCGGTTATGGCGATCACTCCGTTCATCGGGGTCCGGATCTCGTGACTCATGTTGGCGAGGAAATCGGATTTCGCCTGGGTGGCGGCCTCTGCGGTTTCGCGTGCCAGTGCCAGCTCAACATTCGTGTCGGTCAGTGCATCTTGAAGGCGTTTCGTGTGGAGGATTGAACGCATGCGCGCGCGCAGTTCCGCAACTTCAAACGGCTTGGTCAGGTAGTCCGAAGCGCCGAGGTCAAATCCCAGCAGCTTGTCGCGGGTGGCGTTCATCGCCGTGATGATCAACACCGGTGTGCTGGCGGAATGTGTGGACTGCTTGAGCTCTTTTAGGACTTCGAACCCGTTCAGGTCCGGCAATCCCAGATCAAGCATGATAAGATCGAAATCGTTCTCCTCCGATTTGGCGAGCGCCTGGCGGCCGGTGCGGGCCCAGGCGAGGTCCACGTTGTCCTCAAGGAGCAGGATGGAGAGCATCTCCCAAATATCTACGTCGTCCTCCACAAGAAGGACGCTGAATGGCGTTGTCATTTCAGACTTCATCAGATCGTATTTACGGCGGGCGGGAAACTCTGTTGACGATGTTCAGACCCGGTTCCTTCAGCTATCGGCAGGTGAGGGTTGTTTCTCAACCGTGAAATGGCCAGAGCCATCGCCACCTTGAGATCCACTTTCCGTACGGGGTTGGGGATGCAGTCGTCAATGCCCGCGAGTGCGCAGGATTCGAGTTCGTTGTTCCTCATCTGCGAGGAGATGCCGATCAGATAGCTGGTGGCGGCATTGCTGGCGTGGTTCTGTTGGCTTTCCAGAGAGCGAATCGCCCGCGCCGTTTCAAACCCGTCCATGTCGGACATCTGGCAGTTCAACAGCACGACCGGATAATGAATGCGTTTCAGCGACTCGATGGCTTCGAGGCCGTTGCCCGCCGGATCTGCGCGGAACCCAAGCTGGTCCAGCAGTTGGATGATCAGTTTCTGCGTGTTCGAATTCTCCTCGACGAGCAGAACGCGCTGATTCCCAAGTCCGTGTCGACGCCGGTAAATGGCGGTGTCCTCGGCTCCCGGTGAATTTGAAAACGTTGTGGGACCGCATAATGAAACGGCATCGGAGAGGCTGGCGACCAACCGGTTTTGTTTGATTGGTTTGGTCAGTGTAGACGTGATGCCGGCGTTGGCGATGATCAGCGGATCCAGAGGCTGGCCGAGCGACGTGATTAGCACAACGGGCGGAAGGGAGGAACCGTGCCTGGCCCGAAGACGTTGCACGACATCCAGACCGCGGCCACTGGAAACGTCGAGATCGACCATGATCACATTCCCGGCGCGTGATTCGATTCGCTCCGAAATCCACGGCTGCACCCGCGCGAGATCAGGGCAGTTCTCGACGTCGTGCCCCAGACGCCCGAGCAGGAAGTGCAGGTTTTGAGAAACAGCGGATTCGTCCTGCACGGTCAGGATTCGCAGCGCTGGAGGGACGGCTTGCCGGTTATTGACGGGCGATTCGGGATAGATCTCCGTGTGGTGCTGAGGGAATGTCAGTTTGAACCAGAACTCCGAACCCTCGTTCACGATCGATGCGACGCCAATCTGGCCATTCATTCGCTCCACGATCTGTTTGCAGATCGCCAGACCCAGTCCGGTGCCGCCGAACCGGCGCGTGGTGGAAATGTCGGCCTGGGTGAACGGTTCAAAAAGCGTTTTGATGGTCGGATCTGAAATGCCGATTCCCGAGTCGCGAACGCGCGTTTCAATTTCAATTTGGTCAGGGGAATTGAATCGATGAACCAGATCGATCGACACCACACCGTGATTGGTGAACTTGATCGCGTTCCCGACGAGGTTCACCAGCACTTGGCGGAATTTTCCGGGGTCGCCAACCGGCCGGGGCGCGTTCTCCGGAAGTGGGACGCCGACCAGCGAGAGGCCTTTCGACTGGGCGCGTTCGGCAAACAGGTCCAGTACACCGGCGATGATTTTGTTCGGATCAAAAGCGATTTCCTCCAGGGTCATTTTGCCCGCGTCGCCTTTCGAGAAATCGAGAACTTCGTTGATGATGATCAGCAGGTTTTCTGCGCTCAGATGAATCGTATCGAGAATGTCCTTCTGGTCGTTGTTGAGGCCCGACGACGCGAGCAAAAAGCCCATGCCTAAAATGCCGTTCAACGGCGTGCGGATCTCGTGGCTCATGTTGGCGAGGAACGATGACTTCGCACGGGCCGATTCCATCGCGGCGTCACGCGCTTCGGCGAGCTGTTCCTCGGAGCGCTTGAAGAGGGTGATGTCGCGCGCACTGCCGATCAGGCCGGTCACTTTTCCCTGTGAATCGTAGATGGGGACCTTTGTGACCGAGAGCCAAACTGGGTTGCCCGAGCGGTCTGTCGTCTTCCGGGCGCGATTGAGAATTGGTCGTCCTCCCGCAATAACGGCCGCCTCTTCCTCTCTGAATTGCTGGACCAGTTCGGGGTTGGGTGATTCGGAGACGTTTTTTCCGAACAGTTCTTCCTTGGTTTCAAAACCATGGGCCGCCGCCAAAGCGTGGGTGCATTTGAGGATTTGTCCGGCGGTGTCTTTGACGAACAACCGGTCCGGCACGTGATCCAGTAACGTGCTCAGTAGATCACTTTCGGTTTCGCTGTCTTCGGATGGCGGAATCGGTCGGGCGTGACGAGGTTCGTTCGATTGAACCTGTGCCCAAAGTCGGTGGATGAGATGAGTCTGTTTCAGGATCTCCATCAACAGCGATGTGGTCGAATGAACTTCTCCAACACTTGGATCGAAGACGACGGCTATGAACTCTTGATCCTGGATCGCGTAACGAACGAGTTGCGCATGGCCGTCGTGGATGGGGAGTTCTGCGAGCTTTGAATTCGGAGATGGGCTGTTGATTTTGGAGATCGAGCTTCCGGGGCTGCGCCCTTCAAGCCATTCGATGAACGTGTTGGTATCAACGGGGCAAGCGCCATACATCGCCAGAATGGAACCGATGTTTTCGGAATCGATCCGGGCGATGACAGCTGATCGAGATCCAGCGACTGCGGCTGCCAGAGAAGCGGACGATTCGAAAATGTTGCTTTCAGGCAACAGAAATTCGCTGTCGGAATGGCTGACTGGGACCATTGTCACTGGTTTCGCATTTGAAACCTGTTTCACAAACTAATGCACGCTCGTGACATAACGTCACATGCAGAGCTTTAGCAGCTATCAAGCCCAGATCTGTGAAAAACAGAAACGCCGACCGGAAATTCCCGGACGGCGGTGGGGTGAGATTAATGGACAGGCGTTCAGTCGAGCGGCACCGTGAAGCGTTCCTGCAACCAGATGATGTCCTTGTTATATGGGGACGGAGTCGCAAAATAGCCGTGGCCTGTGAGCTTCACTTCAGGCCGTGTTCGCGCATCGACCCACTTTTTGCGCTCGGCGTGACCGTCCGCAAAGGTCAATGCGCCGGAGCCGTTGTGACGGCTGGCCGGAACATCGGCAAACGCCGCCGCCCCCCCTTGATCGAGCATCATGTGGAAATGCGGGTCGCTCATGTAGTCGGGGTGCTGGTCAATGAAGACAAACATACTCGCCGGTGGCGGCGATGTGATCTCGGAGTATTTGCGAACCACCCGAATATCGCGCGTTTTCTCGGAGGACAGCGCCCAGTTCATTCCATAGCTCCTCACCCGGTTCCGGTCGGAACTATTCACCTTGACGGTGCTATGGTCCGATGGGCAGCGGTAAATCTTGGTATTTGATATATACGGCGCGAATGCTGACAGCGTCGGGTCAAGAAAAGCCGCGTCATTAGTGTTCGCTGGATTTTTTGGGTCATAATCAAGTCGTCCCTGCACCCACGAAAAACGGCTGGAATGCGGGTTACCAATGACGAATATGTTTGGGGCTAACTTGCCGTCATTGTCATCAGCATACATCGTCCAAGCCAACTGTAGTTGGCGTAGATTGTTCATGCAGGTGGTGACCGAGGCTGAATTCTTGGCCTTGGCGATGGCGGGCAGCAGCAGAGCAGCGAGGACCGCGATGATCGCGACAACGACCAGTAACTCCATCAGTGTGAAGCCGCTTCGTTTCCCGTTCTTTGAATTGGTGTTGTTGTTGAGCAACATTTTCGTTCTGTGCCGATCTGGGTTAAGATTATTCACTGCTCAACGAATCGCTAATCCGAAAATTTAACTCTCTAATTACAAATGCCTTGCAACGATAGTTTGTCCGCAGATCAAGGAGTTTCGTTGAGCAACGCGCCTGCCAGAGAGCTCGCCTGAATGTCGATGTGCTTTTGCTGGTCAGTTTCATTTCTGTTTCGGTGTCGTGGTGAGCGTCCTAGAAACTGTACATCCAGTGTCTCACAAGAATACACCTAGCAACCGATATGCCCGCGCCGAGGTTCTGGACGGTTAAGTTGCATTACTCTAATACCAAACAGTTTGTGATTTTTCAACACTTGCAAATATGCGATTAAGCGGACGAATCCCCGCATGACTTTTCTGTTGAGTTTGAGTCTCCCATTTTACAACCTCTCGTCCCTTTACGAAACAAACTGAATTCCCAAATATGTTGAATCTAAGACCCTCGGAAGAATGCAAATTTGATATGGTGGCCCTTGGCGAAATCATGCTGAGGCTTGATCCCGGTGAAGGCCGCGTTCGCACCGCGCGCTCATTTCAAGCCTGGGAAGGCGGCGGTGAGTACAACGTCGCCCGCGGCCTGCGTCGGTGTTTTGGACTGAGCACGGCGGTTGTAACCGCGTTTGCCGACAACGAAGTCGGTCGTCTCATCGAAGACTTCATTCTTCAGGGTGGCGTCGACACCTCGTACATCCAATGGCGGCCTTACGACGGAATCGGGCGCACCATTCGCAACGGTCTGAACTTCACGGAACGCGGTTTTGGTATTCGCGGCGCGGTGGGCGTTCCGGATCGTGGTAACACGGCGGCTTCCCAACTCAAGGTGGGCGATATCGACTGGGAAACTCTTTTCGGAAAACACGGCGTTCGCTGGCTGCACACCGGCGGAATTTACGCGGCGCTCTCTGACTCCACTCCGGAGGTGGTCATCGAAGCAGTGAAAGCGGCAAAGAAACATGGCACCATCGTTTCCTACGATTTGAACTATCGTCCGTCGCTCTGGAAGTCGATCGGCGGCCACGCGAAAGCGCAGGAGGTCAATCGCGAGATTGCCAAGTACGTGGATGTCATGATCGGCAATGAAGAGGACTTTACGGCCTGCCTTGGATTCGAAGTCGAAGGTGTCGACGAGAACATTTCGCACATCGAAGTGGATGCGTTCAAGAAGATGATTGAAGCCGCCGTGAAAGAGTTTCCAAACTTCAAAGTGACGGCGACCACGCTGCGCACCGTGAAGTCCGCAACGGTCAACGACTGGGGCGCGATCAGCTGGGCGGACGGAAAGTTCTATGAGGCCACGCACCGGCCGGGCCTGGAGATTCTTGACCGGGTCGGCGGTGGCGACAGTTTCGCCTCCGGACTGATCTACGGGTTGATGGTCCTGGGTGATCCGCAGCAGGCGGTCGAATACGGTGCCGCCCACGGCGCTCTCGCAATGACGACGCCGGGTGACACCACGATGGCGTCGTTGAAGGAAGTGCAGGCGTTGGTCGGCGGTGCGGGCGCGCGCGTCCAACGTTGATCGCTGGCGGCAAAATATTTGCGGGGCGCCTGATTCGTCGGGCGCCTTTTTTGTTTTTTGATGTCAACGAATGAACGTATTCCATGACCACAACAGCCGGCCGGTTCAGGGCCATTTCTTGCAACCGTGCGCAAAGTCTTCTCAGGGTGAGTTCCGGCATGTTCTGGGTCAGCTGCCGTCCGCTTTGAACTGTGATTTCTGCGGACACACGATGGTTTCGCTGCTCGCGCTGGACGTTGCCGATGGCCGTCTGGAACTTGGAATGTTGCCCGTGGATCGGCTTCCGCTGCTGACGTGTCGCGAGCATTTCCATACGGACTTTCAGTATTCATTCACCAGCGCGGGGGAAGGGCTTGAGTTTGAAAATGAACGGGCGGGATTCGTTCCGTCTTCGTCGAGCGCCCGCCTGACTGCCCGGGAGCCGCAACAGGTCTCGCTCCACGCGATCCCGGATCGAATTGTCGCGACGAGGAAGCTGGCGCGGGAAGGTCGCATCGGGGAGGCGGCGGATTGGACGGAGCGGTTTGAGTGGGACCAACCCCAGCATGAAGTCGGTGGGCTACCCCTTCGGCTGAACCGAGATTCGACCGGTCCGGACTGTTCATTGTGCGAACAACCGATGCCGTTTCTGGCGGCGGTCGTTGTCGAGGTTCAAACCGGGCTCAACGAAGAAACCGGGCTCGGCCAATTGCTCTACTTCCTTTGCCGAACATGTGCGTGCGTCGCGGTCGTTCCTGATTTCGAGAGCGAAAATTATTCGTAGCGTAGCGCTTCGATCGGATCGAGGCGGGCCGCACGAAGCGCGGGGAACAGGCCGGCGACCACTCCGACCAGCAGACTGAACGCGACTGCGATCAGCATCGGTGTGCTCGTGATGACCGGTGAATTGGCCGTTGGCGAAAGCGCGCTGATCAACGCGACCAGCCCGTACGTCGCGAGCAATCCCATGCAGGCGCCGAGGAAAGAGAGTGAAATGCTCTCCACTAAAATTTGAATGAAAACGTCGGTGCCGGTGGCGCCGAGGGCCTTGCACGTTCCGATCTCGCGGATGCGTTCGTTGATGCTCGCCAGCATGATGTTCATGATGCCGATGCCGCCGACGAGCAGGCTCAGACCGGCGATGATGCCGCCGCTCATGCGGGCGTTCCTGATGTTCTTGTCGATGTCCGCCATGCGGTCCAATTGGGAGTTCAGTTCGAAATCTTCGATCCCTTTGTGGGTGGACATCAGGATGTTCTTCACCTGCGCGAGCGCGACGCCCATTTCGTCCAAGTTTTTCACCTTGATATCGATGTCATCCAGACGCGGGTCCGGCATGGCCACGATTGAGCCGTCGTCCATCACCACCTTACGACCGCCGCCTGAACGGAACTTCACCCACATCGTGCTGATCGGCATGTAAACGACGTTGTTCTTCCGCCAGAACGCATCGTGGTAACGGCTGTTTCCCCAACCGGTCTGGCGTTTGATACCGTCCGGTTTCTTGGCCGCTTCCTTGGCCGCCAGTTCCTTCAGTTTGCGCGCCTGCTCGCTTTCGTAATGTTTGAACATGCCGACGATCGTGAAGGGCTGCCCCTTGATGCGGATGGTTTCGCCGATGGGGATGATCTCCTTGCCAACTTCATCGGGTGCCCCGAACAACTCGTCACGAATGCCGGTGCCGATGACGCACACGCTGCTTGATTTTTCCTGATCGAGATCGGTGAAAAAACGGCCGTGCTCGACCTCGTACAGGTTCATTTCCAAAACGGCTCGCGTGACCCCGACCGTTTCCGACGGATAGTGATACTTGTTGCCGCGGTTGACCCAGTCGCCGGACAGGCCCATCTCCGGAGAAACGAGCCGCAGCGTGGTCGCGTTCGCTTTGAGCGCGATCACGTCGGCCATCGTTTTTCCGGGTGCCTGATCTTCGAGATGCTGCTGATGGAGAGGCAGGTCTTCGTCGGTGATGCGCACTTTGTCGACGCCGCCCATCGCCACCATCGATTCCTTCATGCCGTTTTCCATTCCCTTCACGATGGCCGCCATGGCCACGAGGCTCGCGACGCCCAGCACGATCCCGAGCATCGTGAGCATCGAACGAAATTTGTGCGCCCAGATGTCCTTCAGGCCGATCAGGATGGCGTTGATGATTTTCATTCGTCGCTAGTCGTATTTCAGTGCCTGGATCGGATGAAGTTTCGACGCCTTCACCGCCGGAAACAGTCCGGCAATCAGCCCGACCGCCACGCTTGCGCAGAATGCCATCATCAGTGAACCGACCGTAATGACCGGCTCGTTCTCGGACGGGGAATAATGGCCGACGAGCAGGACCAGTCCGTACGACGCCATCAATCCGACGAATCCGCCGAGCATGGTCAGGACGACGCTCTCGACAAGGATCTGGATAAACACGTCGCCGGTGGTCGCGCCGACCGATTTGCGGATGCCGATCTCGCGCACGCGCTCCGAGATGCTGGCCAGCATGATGTTCGCGATGCCGATGCCTCCCACGATCAGACAGATTGCCGCGATGACTCCGCCGCTGACCCGCGCGTTCTTGATCGCGAGCGTGATTTCGTTCGCCCAGTCTTCGTCCGTTCGGAATGAGAAATCCTCCAGTCCGTTGTGGTTTACCATCATCACATTGCGAACCTGCTGTAGCGCGGGCTCCAGCAGCTCGATGTCCGGGATCTTCATGTAGAGCGTCGAAAGCCGGGCGTCCGCCGCCGAGTTCATGGTCGAGCCGGTGCGAAAGTTGAGCAGCATCGTGTTCAGCGGAACGTAGATCGTGCGGTTCTTGATCCGAAAAACATAGTGGTCGCGCAACCGGGGTTCCGGCGTCTTCGGATCAACCGCCTTTTGCTCCAGGTAGTCCTCGCGCTTCTTCTTCATCTCCTTGCTCTCGTAGTGCTCGAACATGCCGATGATCGTGAACGGCTGGCCGTTGACACTGAGCGTTTCGCCGATGGGAACCACGCCGTCCTCCGGCCGTTCCGGTTCCCCGAAAAGTTCGTCGCGGATGTCCGTTCCGATCACGCAGACCTGGCGGGCTCGCTCGTTGTCCAGCTCGTTGAACATGCGGCCGTACTCGATCACGTGTTCGTTGATCTCCAAAGCGCCGGGCCACGTTCCATCGAACACCCAGGGGCGCGCGTATTTTCCTTTGCGACTCACCACGGTTCGCGATCCTCGTCCGGAAAGTGAGAGGGTGGGGGTGATCGTGTTGACGAGCGGCGCGCTGCTTTGAAGGGCGGTCACATCCTGCAACGTGACGCCGCGGGCGCGGTCTTCAAGGTGCCGTTGGTGGAGCGGAAGTTCGCCCGACTCGACGCGTATTTTTTCCAGCCCGCCCATCGCGCCGAGCGCCTCCTTCATGCCCAGCTCCATGCCCTTCACCAACGCCGACATGGCGACGAGGCTCGACACGCCCAGAATGATTCCCAGCATGGTCAGCAGGGAACGAACCTTGTGCGCCCAAGTCTCCTTCAGGCCTGTCAGGATGACATTGCCCAGATTCATGTCGTCGTCGCGGTGGCAATTTCGCGGTCCAGGCCGGCGAGCGTGCGGTCCAGATTGGTGGCGATCTTGCCGTCACGGATCTCGATCTTGCGCGGCGTCATTACGGCAATTTCCGGATCGTGCGTAACCAGAATGATGGTGCGTCCCTCCCGGTGGAATCCCCGGAACATTTCCAGAATCAATTCGCCGGTGTGCGAATCCAGATTGCCGGTCGGTTCATCGGCGAAAATGATGCGGGGATTGTTCACGAGCGCCCGCGCGATCGCGACGCGCTGCTGCTGTCCGCCTGAAAGTTGCGACGGCCGGTGCTTGCTTCGGTTGTCGATCTCCACCTGGCGAAGCGCGTCCATCGCTCGTTCACGGCGTTGGCGACCGTTCAGCCCGCTGTAAACCATCGGGAGCTCGACGTTCTGGAGGACGTTCAGTTTCGGCAGCAGATTGAAGAACTGGAACACGAAGCCGATCTTCTGGTTGCGGATGCCGGCGAGCTGCCGCGACGTCGCGTTCTGGATTTCTGTTCCGTCCAATTTCAGCGTGCCGGAGCTTGGCGAATCCAGGCAGCCGAGAATGTGCATCAACGTCGATTTGCCGCTGCCGGACGGGCCGATGATGGAACAAAATTCGCCCTGCTCGATATCCAACGAAACGCCGTCCAGGGCACGGATTTCTTCGCCTCCCAGATGATAAATCTTCCGGATGTCTCGCAGTTCAACCAATGCCATGGTGCGCTTTCACGTTGGTAAATTTCTTATTGGATTGATCGCCGGTGTTGCCTTTGGGAGCGGACAATTTGTTTCCGGAACCTGCGGCGGCCGGCGGCGCCTTGATGACTTTGGTTTCGTCGGGCTTTTCAATGGCCACCACGTCACCTGCGTTCACTCCTTCCTCCACCTCTGCGTAAAAATAATCGGCCACCCCGATCGAAACTTTTCGTTTTTCAAACTGGTCGCCCTTGACCACGTAGACAAAACGCTCGTTTTGCTGGATCTCGGCATTCAATTCCGTGAACACCGCCGCCAGCGGCACGGCCACCACGTTGCTGGCGGAGGCAACCGGAATGGTGATGTTGGCCGTCATGCCCGGCTGCACACGTTGGTCCGGTGTGGTCAACCGGATGCGGGTCGAGAATCCCTTGATGTTGTTGATGATCGTTGCCTGCGGCGAGATGCGCTCCACCATGCCGATCACGTTCAGATCCGTGATCGCTTCGATCACCACGTTCACCGGCATGCCGACTTTCAAGCGCGTCACGTCCGCCTGGTTCACGTGCGCCATGATGATCAGGTCGGTCAGGTTCGCGACGGTCATCACCTCGGTGCCGCTGTTGAACCCGCTGCTTCCGGACACGGTCTGTCCGATGGAGACCGGCCGTGTCAGGATCGTGCAATCAAACGGGGCGAGCTGCCGCGTCTTGGACAACTTCTCCTCGGCCAGATCATAATTGGACTGCGCGCGCTTCACAGAATTCTCCGCCAGCTCATAATCCGTTTTGGCAGAATCCCAGGTCTGCTTGGAGGTTTCGTAGACCTGTTCGGCGACCAGCTTCTCTTCAAACAGCATCTGGTCGCGCTGATAATCGCGTTCCGCCTGTTTCATGCGGAGCCGGGTTTTTTCAAGCTGAAGCTTGGCGCTCTCAATTTCCTGGGTGCGGGCGTCGAGTTCGATCTGTAGATCCTTGTCGTCCAGCGCAAAGAGAAGGTCGCCTTTCTTGACCCGGTCGCCGATGTCGACCGGGAGTTCGATGATTTTGCCGGGAACCTCCGGCTTCACGGAGACCTGGTCGGCCGGCCCGATCTCGCCGGCCAGCGTCACGGAAAAACTGATATTGGTGCTGAGCGCCGGGGCTTTCGTCTGCCGGTTGGCGATTTTTTCAGCTGCAGTCGGTGCGCCGCCGTTTTTTTGCTTTTGCCACAGATAAACACCGCCGCCTCCGAGGGCGACCAGCAGGATCACGATGATCAGGTTCTTCATATATTGTTCTCAATCAACGACGCGACCGCAATTTTCCATCAAAATGTTTCAAGGTGGAGAAACCGGACAAATGCGAAGCATGCGCGCAATTTAGTATGCAGACGTATTAATGGCGGTTTTGGATTCAGTCAAATTAACTAAAAGAATGATTTTCCAAAAATCGCGGCAAAAACACCGTTGCCCGCGACCCTCATCAAAAGGAGCAGCTTGCGGAAACTGCTTCAGCGAGCCGCGCCAAATATTCTCTGCGCGAGATCTCGGCGGCGCCAAACTGCTGCGTCGTCGGAGTCACCATCTGGACGTCGAACAGCTTGAACCCACTTTCCCGCAGCCTGACCGCCAGATGCCAGAGCGCCACTTTCGATGCATTGCTGACGTGATGAAACATCGATTCTCCGGCGAACAACCCGCCGGCAGACACTCCGTAAATCCCGCCCGCAAGTTTGCCGTCTGCCCAACACTCGACCGAGTGCGCGTGGCCTGCTTCGTGAAGCCTCGTGAATGCGTCGATGAACTGTCCGCTGATCCAGCATCCGCCGTCGCGCGGGGTCGTCGCACACGCCGCGATCACCTCGCGAAACGCGCGGTCCACCGTCACTTCAAACGGCCCCTGCTTTAGCACCCGCTTCAAGCTCCGCGAAACATGAACCCGGTCCAGCTCGATGATTCCACGCGGATCCGGAGACCACCACGTAATCGGTTTCACGGACCACGGGAAAATGCCGCTTCGATACGCGAGCAACAACCGTTCAATCGACAGATCGCCACCCACCGCGAGCAATCCGTCGTAGTCTTCGCGTTCCGCATCATTCGGATCGGGAAACCAGAGTTGCTTTTCAAGTTGGTAAATCATGCCGGCATCGACGCGAAAAGCATGATCGCTCGGCTCCGAAGTTCGCAAGTCGGCAATTTGTTGATCGGGCAGCTCGTCCGCGCTCCGGACATTCACCTGCTTGACCGGAGAGGCAATTCGCCAAATAATCCGCTCAGCCCATGAAAACCCGACTTCTTCTCATGCACTTCGTTGCCGTCCTCGTATTAGCCGGTTCCGTTTCGGCTCAAAACCGAGGGCCAGCGGACGAATATTTCAAGATCGAAACGGAGAAGATCGCCAACACGGGATTGAATGGAATCAAGTCAGGTGAACAGTGGACCAAAAATGCGCCCGAATACCGTCGGCAACTCCGTGAAATGCTCGGGCTTGATCCGTGGCCGGAACACACGCCACTGAATCCGGTCATTACCGGCACGCTCGATCACGAAGAGTTCACCGTTGAGAACCTGCACTTCCAGTCGATGCCCGGTTTGTACGTCACCGGCAATCTGTATCTGCCGAAGAATGTGTCCGGGAAATCCCCCGCGATTCTCTACGCCTGCGGTCACGGACAGGTTGTCAAAGACGGCGTGAGTTACGGCAACAAGACTCACTACCAACATCACGGCGCATGGTTTGCACGGCACGGATATGTTTGCCTGGTGATCGACACCATTCAACTCGGCGAGATTCAGGGGATGCATCACGGCACCTACCGGCACGGGCAATGGTGGTGGAACTCGCGTGGTTACACCCCGGCGGGAGTGGAAGCTTGGAACAGCATCCGCGCGATCGACTATTTGCAAAGCCGACCCGAAGTGGACGGTGAACGCATCGGCATGACGGGGCGATCCGGCGGTGGAGTTTACACGTGGTGGACCGCCGCCATCGATGAACGCGTGAAAGTTGCCGCGCCTGTCGCCGGAATCACCGACCTGCAAAATTATGTCGTCGACGGCGCGGTCGAAGGGCACTGCGATTGCATGTTCATGGTGAATACCTACCGCTGGGACTACGACCAGATCGCCGCCCTGGTCGCGCCGCGTCCGCTGCTCATCTGCAACACCGACAAGGACACCATCTTCCCGCTCGACGGCGTAATTCGCGTCTACAACGAAACGCGACGCATTTACTCACTGGTGGAGGCCGAACCGAACATCGGTTTGCTCATCACCGAAGGTCCACACGCGGACACCCAAGACCTGCAGGTGCCGGTGCTGCGCTGGTTTGACCGCCTCTTAATGGAGAAGGAACGCCCGATTGTGATCGCGGCCGAAAAGTTTTTTGAACCCGAGCAGCTGAAAGTGTTCGATCAGATTCCCGGGGACGAAATTGTGACAACCATTCAACAGTCCTTCGTTCCGGCAAAGTCTTCCGATGAGAAACTTGGAAAAGAGCAATTGAAGGATTTGCTCCGCGAAAAAGTCTTCGCGGGCTGGCCCGCCACGAAGACCGACCCGCTTTTCAAAACTGTTTTCACCAGTCGAGCAGGGGATGTTTCGTTTCAGGTGATCGAGTTCGAGTCGCAACCCGGCGTGAACTTGAAATTGTTTGTCGCTCAACCGGCGGCCGGCCGGGTGGACAAGATTAATATGTACGTCGTTGATGAAACCGACTGGCAATCTGCGAAGGAACAATACGGACGATTCTTCGGCGGGCACCTGGCCGGAGCGGCGTCACCAACCAGCGAAGTTTCTGAAGAGGTCCGGTCAGAGTTGGATCAACTGGTCGAGACCCGGACTGCGGCAATTATGTTCGCCCCCCGCGGCATCGGATCGAGCCGGCCTGAAATGTCCGACCAGCAGTTCACGCACTGGCGTCGGCGGTTCATGTTGCTTGGTCAAACCCTCGACGGCATGCGCGTCTGGGACATTCTACGCGCGGTTCAAGTTCTGCCGAATATTCGTGGCCTGGACAGAAAACCGATTCAGATTCACGCGCACGGCGACATGGCAGTGAACGCGTTGCTTGCGTCACTTTATACCGACGACCTGATCAAGTTTGAACTGAACGAACTGCCCGCCAGTTTCATGGAAGGTCCTGACTATCTGAACATCATGAAGTATGTGGCCTTGCGTGATCTCGTCGTATCGCAGAATTTGACAGAGTAAATTTTGACCGCGTAACTTTCCAAAACTCCAAGATTGACCACCGCTCTCCGCCCCGCTACTTATCTTGCGTCTCGATGAACAACATCACCGTCAACCGCGTAAAGAAGCAGGCACATGCCAAATGGCTGTGTGGCTCCGTTATTATGCGTGGCCACAGCGGTGGTTGGTTCGTCGGTTAAGTTACAAATCAAACGAATTTCCAACCCATCGCTGTTAACCGGCGGTGGGTTTTTTATTTTCCCGCGCCGGCCACGATGGGGGAAAGGCAAACATGACAACGACAAACCACAAAATAGCAGGCTACGCTGAAACCGAAAGTGAACCCCGGACCTTCATGATCTGGGAACTGACGGCCCTGTACCGGAAACTCGGGCTCGCCGCCCAGGTCGCCGAACAGGCCGCCATCGCTGACCTGCGCATGTTTGTGTCGACCTCGGTTGAACACCAGTGTCAAGCCGCATGAACTCCGACTCCTCCGAACATCGCGCCCCGCTCGGCCTTGTGCTGGCGGCGTTCGTGACGGTGTACGTCGTGTGGGGCTCCACGTATTTCGCGATCCGCTATGCGGTCGAAACCATTCCGCCGTTTCTCATGGGCGGAAGCCGGTTTTTCGTCGCGGGCGCGCTGTTGTTCGCGTGGTCCCAACGTGGCGGGTTTTCGTGGCCCACCGGCCGTCAATGGCGCGATGCCGCGATTGTCGGCTGCCTGATGCTGGTCGGTGGAAACGGCGGCGTGACGTGGGCGGAAAAGACCGTTCCTTCGAGCGTCGCGGCTTTGATAGTCGCAATTGTGCCGCTTTGGATGGTCCTGCTTGAATGGCGCGAACCGGGCAGCAAACGTCCGACCGGTCGCGTGTTCACTGGCCTGTTGATCGGCTTCATCGGGGTCGCGTTTCTCGTGCTCGGCGGACACGGATACGACGGCGCGGCGCTGGATCCCTGGAGCGTGGCGGCGATCCTGTTCGCCACGATCACGTGGGCGTCCGGTTCGCTCTTCAGCCGGCGCGCCACCAAACCGAAATCGGCGTT
>JBDNGP010000042.1:0-6607 GCA_041689265.1 Verrucomicrobiota bacterium | reverse complement strand
GGAATTTGAACTGCGGGGTCAGGGTTCGTCTCTTGTTTCGTTTCGGCATGGTTCTCGTCGCTTTCAGGGTTTCTTTGGAACCCCGCCTCCATCCCTTTTTCAAGCTTATTCACTGGCTCCGTTTTCACCTGCCACCTTAGTCAACACGAAATTTGAGCAGTCACATTTAAACGGCGTAGAGATACACCTAAATGAGTTTGCGCACAGCGGTGTTTCAGAGAGGCTCTGGTTTGCATTTTGCATCCCTATTCTCCGCTCAGGTGACACGATTGACTTGGCTGGGCATCGCTTTGATCGTTTGCGAAAGGAGGCGTCTCTGTTCGCTGCCTTTTGAAATTAAGAAACTTGGCTCGCGCGATGTGCCTCGGCCCAGCACTATTTGGGTTCAGGCATCGTCCCGTGCGAAGACTGCTTTAGTTCAATCGGTATGTAGAGCGTGGGTGGTCCAAATTTCTTGGCGCTATGTTTTTTGAGTTCAAATAACGGCTTTTCAAAGGAAAAATGCAAACGGCAAAAGGGCAAAGAACGAACCGCCGCTCCGCGCGGTCCGCGAAGGGCGGTGAGGGTCCGGGTTGGACAACGGTTCTGAACGTTCGAATCCACGTCCGGCAGGCGGCGGCTCGCGCGGAGCAACGCGGCCCTACCGGACGAACCGGCAGTTTTTCCGTTCCCGTCCTGCCCCGCACTTTCAAACGCACCCGGCTCGGGTTGGAGGCGAAGAATGACGAAAACCCCATCCTGTCTGCCGTGGAATTCCGGGCTCTCTCCGCCGCCTACTCGTTCATCAGATTCGCCAGAAACGCGGGAGATCCGCGGGTGGCGACGAGGTAAACATTGTCGTCATCCTGCCAGCCGGTGGTCGCCCATTCACCCTGCTGCGCGGGTTTGATGCTGTCCGGCAATTCGAGAAGTTCGTTCTTGGGAAGGATCATCAAGTGGACCAACTCGCGATTGACGGTAAAACATATCAACGCCACGTGCGCGCCATGCCAGTCGATGATCCGACAGCCGACGCCGGTTTTTCCGGCCAGCTGCGTCGGCACCGTGTAATTGACGACCTCATGTTTTTCGGCCAGATGACTCCGCAGCTTGTCGAGCTGAGTGCTCTGCAGTTCCAGACTAAAATAACCCGAGAGGAACTCGGCCATGTCCCTGCGAAGCCCGGCGAATGTTTTTTCCCCGTGCAACGAGCGCGGGAAAAACTGCCACGCAAGAACCGACAGCAGGAGAACAAACCCCGCCGCCATCTTGAGCATTGATAGCCGCGACCAGCTCCGGCGCGTCCGCGAAACGGCCTCACCGGCGAGGATGCGGTCTTTCAATCCGGCGGGCACCGGTACCTCGTTCAATTTAGCATGCAGCACATCGGTCACACGCTGCTGTTGCCGCATCCAGTCGAGCAGTTCGGGACTCTGCTCGGCGAGGTTCATCGCGTCGCGAAACGCCTCCTGCTCCGCGTCCAGTCCTCGCGGCTGCCCGGCGTTTAGAATGTATTTTGCCTTTTGTTCGTCCATCTCAGGCGGTGTTTCTGGCGGAAAGCGCGACGATGTTGTTCGCCGTTTCTTCCGCCTTGTTAAACAAGTTCAACAAATGTTCACGGCCGCGCGCCAGGCGCGACATGACGGTGCCGATCGGCAGTTTTAAAATCTCCGCAATCTCACGGTAGGCCAGGTCATCGATGTGATAAAGCACGAGCACTTCGCGAAATCGTTCGTCCAGCCGTTGTAACGTTGCCATCAAAATCTGTGCGTCGAGTTTCGCGACGCCTTCGGGTTCGATGGTCGGCAACTCGTGTTCCATCATCTGAATCTCGAACTGCGGATGCCGGCTGGACTTTCGTTTCAGCGCGATGAATTCCCGGTGCAGAATCGTGAACAACCAGGCCTTCGTGCGGCGCGGATCACGGATCTGGGAGCGTTTGCGGGCATACACGTAAAACGTCTGCTGCGTGAGATCGGAGGCGAGGTCGGGATCACCGCCCAGACTGTAGGCGAAGCGGTAGAGCTTCTCATAGTGCTCGTCAACCAGTGCTTCAAATTCGGTGTTCGCCATGAGCGTGTGCGGTGGTTGGGAAGCAACGACAGTCCGCTTTATTCCCCGCCGTCTGGAAAAAGAAATTGGCGGGTCTCGGCCGACACACAATTATCGCCGAGACCCGCCACCGGCGCCTTCACCAAAAGAGCCGGTTGACACCCGGTCATTCGACGCGGATGAAAGTAAACGTGCCGAGAGGCGGCACCGATCCGCCGACGCTCAACGGCGCGCCCGTGATCCGGCTGATGCCAACTGCGGGATTGCTGGCCGAGTTGGCCGAAGTATACGTCGCGCCATCGTCGGTGCCCGCATCGTACGGAAACAACGGCACGACGAGCTCGCTGGCCCAGGAACCGTTCGCGAACAGGTTCAGGTCATGCACGCCGACAAACCAGTCCGGGCTCGGTGCGATCATCGACGTCAGCGAAACGAGCGGGTGGGCCATCGAAATTTCAAACGTCAGATTGACCGTTCCCGGTGAAGGATTGATCCCGCCGCCGGACAGAAGCGTTTCCGCCATGCCGGCACCGATCGCCGTTTCCAGTTCCGATTGCAACGGAGCTTTGCCGCCGGTCTCGGCCATGTTTTTCACACCCACCGTGGCGAGTGCTCCCGGGCCCCACATGCTGAACGTGGCGCTGTGCGTGGCGCCGATCAAACCGGAGAAATGCGGTCCCCCCGGAAAGTCGGTCGGATGAGTGGCCGCACTCCACGTCGCGTTGAACGTGACCGTGTAACGCGCAGTTTGGGACTGTGGCGCCATGCCGTCTTCGACCCTGAAGAAGGAAGTTTCTCCGCCCAGTGCAACGGTCGTTGACATCGTGGACAACGGCTCGCCGAGATCCGTCCAGTCCCCGGTCGAGAACGAATCACGGGCCTGCAACTGGAACGGAACCATGCCGCCCTGCCAGCTCAGTTCGGCCGTATCGATTCCTGGCGTCAGACCGGTGATCTCAAGTCCGGCCTGCACGGTGATGCGAAGCACTCGATAACCCGTCGCGGTGAAATCGGCATTGGCAAACATCGGTTCGTCGAGAATGCCGCCCGCGCCCGCCGCCATGAATCCCGGATGCGGCTGGACTGGGCTTCCCTCGGTATCGCCGGTATTTGGAGCGGCCTGTGCCAGAAACGCCGTGTTCGCCGGTACCTCGTCATTCACCTCCGTGCCCGCGTCGTAAACCATGCTTCCCATCACCAGATATTCGCCGGGTTTCAGGTTTCCCATTTCGTCAAAAATCTCAATCGCCATTGGATCACCGTTGGCCACGAACGCGTCGTTGCTCGGGATAACCATCGACGCGTAGGAAAGATAGCGGTTGAGCGAATTGTTGCCGTCCAGCACCCAGGTCCTGGCCGCAATCTGACCCGGCGCCAGTGGGGGAATCGTACCACCGCTCGTGATCACGTCCTCGGCACCGGCGTATCCGCTCGCCTGAAATTCCTCTGAAAGCACCGCCGCATTCCCGTCCTCTGCGAGACGCTCCAGTCCGGCGCTGGCCGCTTCGCCCATCGTCTGGACATCGAAACCGCCCGAATGAAATCCGACCCACACCGGCGTCAGGTAATTGCCGTTCGCGGGCGCGAGGTTTTCCACCTTCACGGTAACGGGCGTCGCCTTCTTGGGAACGAGGCGGACGGTGACGCGGGCCACCTGATAATTTGCCGCCTTGAAGTCGGCGTTCTCAAACGTGTGCCCCATGAACGTGCCGTCCAGAATCCCGCCCATGCCCGCCGCTTTGAAACCGGGATGTGTTCCGACGGTGCCGTTTTCCATAACCCCGGTGTCGGGCGCCGCCTGTCCGAGGAAGGCGGTGTTGTCCGCGAGTTCATCATCCATCTCGGTGCCCGCATCGAGCACGGCGCTTCCCATGATCATGAAGTCGGCTCCCAGAAAATTGCCGCTCTCGTCGAAGATCTGCCACGCCATCGGATCGCCGTTGGCGACGAACGCATCGTTGCTCGGAATTACCATCGAAACGTAACTGAAGTAACGGCTCTTCGTATCCGTCGCGTTCAACCGAAACCGTTTTGAAACGCTCGCACCCGGCGCAATGGGCCCGATTCCGTCGAGCGTCCCTTCGACTGATCCCGTCATTGAAGTGTCAAACGCTGTCGCCAGCGGACCAGTGTTGCCGTCCTCGGCGAGGCGTTCCAACGCAGCGCTCGCCGCTTCGCCACTGTTGTAGGGGTCGAACGTTCCATCGTGAAAACCGACCCAGACCGGGGTCAGCAATCCGCCGTTTGCCGGTGCGAGATTCTCGACCGTCACCTCCACGTCCACCGCAGATGCGGACATCGTTCCCAACATCAACAGCCCTCCCGCGATCAGAGCTGAACCTCGTTTCCCGAAATTCAATGTGAAGGGGTCGATTATCCAGCGGGCAGGCCGATCGACGAACCGACAGAGCCGGAGCTGTCGCCGACGTAGGGGAAGCAAAGCGGATCGAACGTGCGGAAATATTGATGGTGTTTGCATGGTGTGCGATTGGTTTGGTTTGGAAATTCGCGGTGTGAAGTCGAACTCCTGAAGAATATTCCACGAGATTTCACATTTCTCCAATTCGCAGACCGACGGCCGCTCAGAGCGACACAGCTCCCGCTCGCGACCGAATCATTTTTTGGAAAAAACAGAAGATCTCCAGCCGTTGACGCGCGTCAATTCGCTCCCGCCCGCGCGACTATTCCTTGCCACTGCCGTATGTTTCGAACCAGCGGGTCTCTGATTCGCCGTCACCGATCAGCACGATCTCCACATCTTTTTCCAATTTACGATTTGGATCCGGGTTGATCTGAAGATCGCCCTCGTGCTGGGCGGCGATGACGGTGCAGCCCGTCTTCTTCCGGACATCCGATTCGATCAGTGATTTGTCGGCGAGCTCGGCGGGCAGCTTGACTTTAAAGATGTTCAACCCTTCCGCGATCATCAAAATGTCACTCCGTTTGAGATAATTGAAAATGATGTTCGCGCCCATCGATGCGTAGGACATCACGAAATCCGAGCCTGCCCGATGCAGCGTGGAAACGTTCCGGTCGCGCACGGCGCGTGTGATGATCTGAATGTCGGGGCGCAGCTTCCGATAGAAGATCGTCAGGTAAATATTCGTGTCGTCGTCGTGCGGAGTGATGATGACGGCTGGAGCTTCATTGATCCCAGCCTGCTGCAACACCTCAAGGTCACCGGCGTCACCAATGATCGCGCGCTCGCCGAAACGTTGCACGCGTTCGGGAAGTTTCTCAACGATCCGAAAATCGATCCGTCGCTGCTTCAAGGCATCCCCCGTCGCCCTGCCCACCCGGCCACCACCGATAATCACCACTGGGTTTTGGTTGATGTGGTAGATACAGAACAATTCATCATACTGGCGAAATTGTTCGGTCGAACCACCCATCACCAGCACCGTGCTGCCGGAGATCACCGTCTCAGGTCCGGCGGTTTGAAACACACCGCGTTCCCAAACCCCGATGACCGAGACGCCCGCCATGCTCCGTAGTTTTGCCTCCGTCAGGGTCTTGCCCACGAGCGGCGTGCCGGAGGCGGTTGCTTCCGCTATCAGCAACTTGTCAAAGTGTCCGATCACGTGCGCCACCGCGTCGCCACCGGACGTGCGACGGGCAAGCGCCTGGCCCATCAGGTCGCCAAGTTTAAACACGCGCGTGCTCCCGGCCAGTTGCAAGATGTCGACCGCCGTGTCGGTGTTCGCCGTGGTAAGAATCGGTAATGAATTGCACTGTTCACGAATCGTAAATGCGATGTTGGTGTTCGCCACGTCGCTGCCGGTCGCCGCGACCAACGCCGCGCGGTTGAGCCGGATTCTGTCGTACGTGTCCGGATGATCGGGGTCACCCACCATGACGTTCACACCGTCGTCATGGAGTTTTAGCGCCATCTCGGGATCGCCGACCAACAGCACATAAGGATAACCAAACTGGTCGAGCTTGCGGATCAGTGTTGAGGTCACCGCGTCGTAGTTGGTGAGGATGACGTGTGAGTGCGTGTCTGAGGGAAGTTCACGTGGTGCGCGGGCCCGGGCCTGCGCTTCCACCCACGGAGCATAGAAAAATTCAATCAGCGTGAACGGCATCAACATCAGCAGAAACACCATGCCCGACAACAGCACGATCGTGGAAAATATCCGACCAGTGTCGGTGTGGAAAATGATGTCCCCGAACCCCAGCGTGGACATGACAGTCAACGTCCAATAGAAGCCCGTAAACCACGTATGATTCCGCCCCTCCCAAAGCATGATGATGTGAAAGATGATGCTATAGGCGAAGATCATCCCGACGAGAATCGCCATGAAGCGGATCAGCAGTTTGAAATTGCGACGGCTTTGACCTTTCTTAAGAAACGCAGCGACTTGTGAGGAGAGGAATTTCATCGATTAGGCGGTGTTCCTAGAGACTATCGACAACGTTTCCTGCGATCAACGATAGGATATTCTAGGAATTTAGTGGCTGGGTAGGGGAGGAATGGAAAGCAGTTTATGAAGTGAAGGCTGTGCGGGCGATCTGATTTCATGCTGGGGATTTTCTGTTGGCGTGGAACCAAACCGCTTTGCGCCGGACTTTGCTC
>JBDNGP010000041.1:0-5663 GCA_041689265.1 Verrucomicrobiota bacterium | reverse complement strand
GGCCGCCTCGAAAGGCTTCGGAGCCGCCGTTTTTTAGGTGCCGCAAAACGTCGATTGAAATTTTTGTGGACGCCGAGCAAGCCCGCAAAGTGTCCCATGCTTTTGGTGGTTTCATAAAATTGTGCGCGTTTGTGTTTTTTTGGGTTCTCATAAAGAGGTGCCAGAATGCTCCTTAACCCGACTTCCACCACTAGGCAAAAGATTCCTTACCGGGGGGGGGTCGTTCACCACCTGAAGCCTTCGCGAGGCCATGGCGCGAGCTCTTCGAGCACCGGCCTGGACTTGACCAGCTCGATGCGCTGGCGACCTCCCAGGACGCAGCTATACAGAACTTCGAAATCTTGCGCCAGAAGCTCGACGACGCGCTGATCATCTGCCTCGCCGAATACCCAAACAGTGTGCCGCTCGCGTTCGGCCAGGCTCTCGTGATGGAAGGCGTTCTTCATCGGCGGTCCTTTACTGGTTCGCACTTCGTCGCCTTCAGCCCGTAGCCGCGCAGCAATGCCTTCAAGGCCGCACGCAATCGCGCTTCGGGTGTCCGGCGCAGTCGGTCGTTCGGTAGTGGCGCCAGGACGATGAGGAACGCGGGTGGTTTCATTTCAGCTTCCCCATATCCGTCCAGCTGTCCATTCGTCCGCGTCCACCCCTTATAGGGTTGGACGGACGTGGACAATTGAGGTTTTTTCCGTGGATTTTCCGTGGACGTTTCGTGGACGATTTCATTATTTCCTTGTTCGTTGATAGGTGCCTTCAACCTTTGAGCGGTGGACAACTCCTTCTTTCTCGGCCTTCTGGACGGCGTTGTATGCTCCCGAACGTCCGCAGCCGGTTTCCTCGACAAGTGCTTTGACAAGTGCGGTTTTCTTCATTGGCTCGCTGAGAACCTCCCAAACGTCCTTGGACACAACGCGGACGCCTTTTGAATTGGCGTTGCTGCTCGCCATGGCCTTGATCCATTCGTCGAAGCTGAAATCTTCGTCCACGTCATAAATCATCGTGGCCGTGTCCAACTTGATTGCCCTCGGTTCAAACTCCCGTCCGTTGTTGTTTTTGCCGCACGTCATGACCAGCAAGTCATTGTTGTCTGGTGAACCTGGAGCAATGTTGATTTGTGCGCGTGTCCATCCGTGGAGAACTTTGGAATTCCTCGCGAACGATGCGCGGTCATATCCCAACGCACGACCGGCAGCGGCCTTGCCTGTGAGACTGTGGTGAAGGATAACCGGCGACCGCTCCGGGTTGCCTTTCTTCGTGACGAAGGACAACTTCAGAACCGTCTGGCGCATGGCAACGTCTTGGTTCAAGTCACCGGTCGCCAGACATTGCAGCGTATCGAATCCAACAAGGTCCGGGAGAGTCTCGGCAATTACCCGTTCGATTCGCGCCACGACTTCCGGATCGTCCAGATTCAAGATTGCGTCCTCGTCGGTTTCGAGGGTGTGAATGTGAACCAGTTCAGCGAACAACGGCCAATCCTCGCGCAACCAAGCACGCAACTTTCCAAGGTCGTGTTGCAGTCGTCGGTTGCTGTTCTCGCCTTGGATAATGAGCCACCGTTTGCCTTGTGCGTTGGTTGGGAATCCGCAGAACTCACGACCAGAAACACAAGCGGCAGCGAGTTGTAACAGCAGACGGCTCTTTCCAGTTCCACCAGCGCCAGCAATGACCAGTGGTTGCCCAGCGGCAAGAACGCGGTCGCCAAGATAGTTGTCGGAATCGTCGAACTCCATTCCAAGAATTTCATCCGGCGTCCGAATCGTGAAGGTGCGCGGCTTCGTTTCAGTTTCGTTTTCCGGCACTTCATCCGGCACGTCCGGAATTTCTTCAAACGGCACGCCCTGCGAATCAAAGTATTCGTTGATCATCGTGTTGTCTCCGGGTTGAAATAAACGACCGATTGCCGCTTGCCATTGTCGCGTAGTCCGTCCGGCATCCTGACAAACTGTGATCGTGTGTGCGTCGCTCGATCAGCTCCGAGACTCACGGCGTATCGGAAAAACTTGTGAATGACCGGCTCCGGGATTCCCACGACGAAATACCAGCCGTGAACCGATTTGCCGCCTGACAAGACGACCAGCGCCAGCGGCAGCTTTCGGCTAAGGTGTAGCAGCAACGCCGCTTGTTCGTCCGCCGTCCCTTCGTCGCATTCAATGACCGCAAAACGTCGTGGCCCGGTGTTGTCGAGACAATGCGCTGATTGAATGCCGTCCTGAGTCGTGCCGACTTCCGCGCTCATCGGACTGGGAACGATGAATTGCCATTGGCTAAGATCATCGAAGCACCAGAGCTGTTGAGTTGTGAATTCGTAAGTTGAACGGCCAGCACAAATCAGATCGTCCGTGCTGAACAAGGTTTCCAGAATCTCCTGAGAGTGCGGCAGCTCATCGTCAAACCGAACTGGCGACCGTTCCCAAAGGTCCGCCACTCCGACCGCGTGTTCATCGTATGGTTTGACCTTGGCGACCGCTGGCCATTTTGGAGTCTGGTCAATCGGTTGAACGCGGATGCCAGGTGAGCTTGTTCCGCCGCGCCAGCTTTCCGAAAAGACTTTCTGGACGGCGTGCGCGACTTCGTTGCGTGGTGTCGGCCTTCGATTGAGTCGCGACGTGATCTCGGCAACCGCTTGTTGTGCGTCCATGCGTTCGCGCCTTGCGACGTTTGCCGCCTGTAGGATCCAAGCATGGCGTCCGACCGTTGGACATGGTGCAAAGCTCATTTACCACCTCCGTCGAAGTTTTGCTGAATCCAGATGCCGACTTTTTGAAAGGCCGCGCGCCTATCAGGGTCGCGCCGTGCAATTTTTTTGAGATTCTGAATCGCCATTTCGGCAAAAACCAAACCGAACGCACGTTCACCAGGTTCGCGTTTTTGTTCAGCCGGATCGTCAGGCAGTGCCACGCCGCACAAGGGAACGATTTTGGAAGCGACATCAATTGTTGGTGGCTTCCTTTTCGGGCGTCGAGCATCAACAGCCTGTTGGACATGCCTGCCCGTCACTGGCTTCCCATCGGCTTCCGCAGATGCTTTGGCTTCGTCCCATGCGGGTTTTTGTTCCTCCTGTGGAAGCGACAAAAGTGGTCGCGCTTGTGATTCTGTGACGGGACCAATTGGTCCCAAATTCTCAGCCACCACCGCCGCACCGATCAAGCGGTTGCAATGCCGTGCCGACATGTTCCACCGCACGCCGCAATAAGCCTCAAATGTCTCGTGCGACTCACGATAGAGTTTACCATCGCGGATCTTCAGCAACGCGTCGCCAACCTCTTGGAATGTATCAAGGCCGCTTTTGATCGTGTGCTCCAGTGACGCAAGTTGCCGCGTGATTTCGGAGCTTGAACTTTGGGCGGAAGCTGGTATGGTGGCGGCAGTTAGTCCCCCATCCCTGGCCACGCTCGCAACGTGGCCTTTTTCTTTTGGCTCAGACATGCGCGGCCTCCTGTGGTTCCACGATGAAGTGCCGTTCTACGTCTTCGATCCGGACGGCGTAGAAACGACCGTTGAATACATGGCGCAGTTTCTTCGACTTGCAAAGATTCCGCAAGGTATACAGTGAGACCGGACAATGCGGATCTCGTGCGACAGCGGCAATCGGTTGCCACTCTTGTTTGGTGTGATTTGTAGTTTGCACGCCCCCCGTGATAGGAGCTCGCGAGACGTGAACCAACGAGTGTTTAGACCGTAGTTCTAGCACTCGCTTTCAGCAACCGAACCGCAGCGGACACTTGCGAGCGTTCAGCATCGTTTAGCGTCTGTTCTTTGAACCGCCGCCGGTCCATAAGCTCGACAGGTCGCCAGCTCAGTTGACGGCCTTTTTTCAGCGTGCGCCCGGCGCCTTTCCCGAATGCCTTTCGATGCGCGGCCAGCCATTTTTTGAACGCCTCAAAAATGCTCGCGTCGGTGTAATCGAGATTCGCAAACAACGCTTCTCCGTCGGTTGTGGTGTTGAAAGGCCACTTCTGATCACCGGCTCGGGCTTCGGTGTCGGTTAAAGCTGACAGCGGTCGCGGTATCCGTTTCATCGGCCACCGCATCCGAAGAATCTCCCATTGATTTGGCGACAGGCTCGACCACGGTTTGCCGAACTCAAAAGAACCGTTTACCCGCGCCGACACTTCGTAAAGAAACGCGCTTCGCTCGGTCAGTTGCCTGAACGGTTCAAACGCTTGAATTTCATTGTCTCGCCACCACCATAAGCAATTGTGCTTTTCGAGCATGTAATCTTCGACCTGGGACTCTTTCATGGTTTGATTGAGAAATAGCGTTTCGCTTCGGTTTTGGTGAACAGGCCCTTGTAGTATTCCTCGCAGACTTCCGGCGTATTCCCGGCTTCCAGTGAAGTCTTGGCAACATTGTCCGTCTCCGCGATACGGGCGGAGATAAACGACTTCCTCATGCCATTGCGCCGGGTCTTCACCTTGGCGTCCAAAAGTGCTTTTATCACCAGCCGGTCAACGTCCGTTGGTGCGATCTTCGATGCCCCGTCCCTATATGGCTTGATCCACTCCCAAAGATTCGCGGATACCGGCACCATGCGCCGTTTGCCGGTCTTTGAGTCCGTGGCCTCAATTATCAAGTTGCGCTCCTCGCCGTCCACATGGAGCGCCGCCCACGTTAGCCGTTTCAGCTCCGCGTCACGCACTCCGGCGAATGATCGGATCGCGATGAATGGGATAACGGACGGGTCCGCTGTTTTAAGAATCTTTCCGATCTCTTCGGCAGGGTAGGGGTCCGGCTTCTGGGTTTGCGGTGTCGCGACATTAACGCCGCGCACCTCGGCCCAATCCATAGGAAGGAATTGTTTGTCCTGGCACCATTTAAAGAACGCTTTGAAATGGCGATAACATCCGTGTCGTGCCTCCTTGGAGAGTGGTTCCTTGGTGCGCGTGTTGACCATGCCGTCCAAAATCTTTTGAATGATGTCGGTGTCGATGTCGGCCAAGAAACCGATTTCGCGAATCTTTGCCAGTGTGTTGGATACCGCGACGTGATACTTCCTTGACACTTCACCGGACTTGCTCGCGAGAAACTCGGTCACGGCTTCGGTAACGGGCTTGACGGCGCTCTGGCGGTTTCGTGCGTAGTGCTCTTGGACAGGTATCACCAAATCCACATCTCGGGAGATTTTCTTTGCCGCCAGAAACTCGGCAACGGCCTGTTCAACCGTCAACCCATACAGCTCCAGTTGCTTAGTGACCCGCATGAACGTATTGAAGGTGTCCCGGTCAACGGCGGTTCGATCGCCCTCGTTCAATTCCTTCGCCTTGTCGCCAGCGAACGAAATAGCCTCTTGTTGATCTTTGAATGACTTTCGTTGGCGGCCCCTCCCTGCAAACCATGTAACGGTGTAAACGACGCACGTCCGCGTCTGCTGGCGGTAGATCTTGACGGCGGTAGATCCAGACCGTTTAACTATGGGGAATGTCGGTTTAGCTGACATGACGTAACACTAGCTCACGCCTAGTCGGTGTCAAGTCAGTCGAGTTGAGAAAACGTCAGAAAAGCTCTAAGTAGCTTATCTTCAACCGGATGCGGGTGTAGTTCAATGGTAGAACGGCAGCTTCCCAAGCTGCACACGAGGGTTCGATTCCCTTCACCCGCTCCATCTTTTTCGGCCTGCCAGAACCTCTTGATAAGCCCCGATTACAGGGCTTTTCTCATCGTCC
>JBDNGP010000040.1:0-13270 GCA_041689265.1 Verrucomicrobiota bacterium | reverse complement strand
TGGGCGCTAAAATGTCTTCCGATGCTTGCGGTGAAAAGAAAAGCACGCCCGCGGTAAAAAAATTCTCGCAGAAGGATTCGAGTTGAAGTCCCAGACCAAAACGTTCCTCGACGCGATGATACCAAGGAATGTGTGCTTCATTCCGGATGGCCTCCGCAATTGTTGAATCAGCGGTGTAACGCGACTCTGAAATGTCCCGCACCGCGTAAAACATGTCGATTTCCTGATCAAGAAACGGATTGGGCGCATCGTCCCTGATCAGGATGTCGGCGTCGAAGTAGGCCACGCGTTCATAGTGACCAAGCCGGTGAAGCAACGCCGGTTTGCTGTAGCAAACGTTGATGCCCTCCTTGACCGGTGTCGTCACTTCAACATAGTCAACCTGCCAGCGATCAGCGGCGGCGATGAGGGAGTTGTGCGCGGTTTCGCACATGTAATTGCCGACATTGAGCGTGACTAGGCAGTCCATGGAAATGTGTGAACGGCGGGTTTCAACCGCTCGTGGTTGACGCCGGTGAAGTGATACACAAACGAGTCCATTCTCCGATCCCGCAAGTCTGGGTCAATGTAGTTCCACGTCTCCGGTGCGTAGCAGACCACCGAGGGATCGATCATCTGCACAACATAGTTGAACAGCGCCTGCTCGAAATGCGCGTTGTCCGCCATGGGATGTCCGGGAGGCGGCAGCCGTGATTCAACTGCCTCAAACAGCGCCTGATGCCGTTTTGGGCTCGATAGAAAAAAACCGGCATTGAAAAAATTGCGGATGAACCGGTCGTATTCAACCTCCACACCCACCCACTCGGCGACCGGCTTATGATGCGATCCACGGACGGTACTCACTATGTTGTAAGAGCTGAACTCCGAGAGATAGGGTCGCAGCCGGGCGAGATCGGGAACCGCATAGAGCCTTTCCGGGTCGTCAAGAATGTGAAACACGTTTGGAGCGTCGCTGCGTATCAGCATGTCGGCGTCAAAATAGGCGACGCGTTCGTACCCTTTCAGCCGACACACCGCACCACACTTGCCGAAGGTCGGATGCAGATGGGGATGGGAATTGGCCGTCACCTCGACGTAGTCCGCCTGCCATCGGCCCGCAGCGGCTCGCATGCTCGACCGCGAGTTTTCACTCATGAAGCGACCAATGTTGACTGCCAATAAACAGTTCATCAGACAAGTGGGCTCAATGGTGGGCGCTGTTCGCAGGTTGTCGCGTCTTTAGTCTCCATGAATGGTCCTGATCTCCGGACCTTGATAATACCGACCCGACCAAAGTGCAATTGAAAATCAATCCGGTTCGCACAATGATCTGCGTTTGACTCGGCAGGAATTCGTATTCAGATTTTGCGAGTAGTTTTTGGAAATGGGTTGGTTGCACATGAAGATCCAATCGAATGACGACCGGGAATTCGGGAGGCACTGCGCCGAGATCCGCCGGCGTGTCGGCGACCGTCCGGTCAAACTCGTTGTCGATGTCGGTGCCAGCATCGGCGGAACGGTGCGGCGATATCTGTCCGAATTCGAGCATGCCCAGATTATCGCGTTTGAGCCGGTTCAAGGAACGTTTACCGAGCTGGCGTCCAATGTCGGTGGTTGCAACCGGGTTTGCCAGATGAACCTGGCCTTGGGAGCGAGTCAGGGAGTTGTGGAACTATATCATCAACCCGATCATGCGATGAATTCGATCTCTCCCACAATCAACACCGAGCACCCGGATTGTGGCGGCAGCGAGATGGTCACCGTGACGACGCTCGACCGGATCGTGAAGGACAACAACATCCAACATATCGATGTTCTAAAATTGGATACGGAGCATTTTGAATTGGAGATCATTCAAGGAGCCGATCAGACACTGGGCGAACGCCGCGTATCCTTTATTTACGCGGAGGTCACGTTTGATCGGGAGGACCAGCAGCACACCCTTTTTTCGGAGTTGAAGCAGTGCCTGGATCAATACGATTTTCAACACCTTGGCTTTTTCGAACATTTTCGCA
Source organism: Verrucomicrobiota bacterium (assembly GCA_041689265.1). GTDB lineage: Bacteria > Verrucomicrobiota > Verrucomicrobiia > Limisphaerales > RI-55 > JBDNGP01. The sequence continues at coordinate 11,276 of JBDNGP010000040.1, read as the reverse complement.
CCGCTTCCGAACGTGGGTTGGTTTTCTGTAACGCGTTGTTCGCGCAACTACACTGCTTGAATTCTCGCAGTATCTGAGATCATGGCCTCAAAAACGGTCTCCACTGCGCTACAAAATTCAAGCGCAGTTTACTACGGAGTCCCCCACGTTTAGCTAACAAAGAGTCGACTGCCCAGAAAACCATACCGATGCCGGATGAAACACAGATGACCGTGAAGGATTCCCAAATCCAAAAATGGATTTGCACACTTTCAATTGCCCGCAATTTGAGCTTCACGATATTCCGTTGCAAACATATTGTCGGCCCTTGTTTGATTGAGAATCATTTCATGTGAACATTTCAAGTTTGGTAGTTCTCGTTCCAGTTGCCGGGCAAATCGAGCCGGCATGTGAGGCATCATTACAAGCACTGGAACAGCGAGGTGTCGAAGTCCGACGAGCCTGGGGTTATTCGGAGATAACACGTGGCCGCTGCCAGATGGCCAGCGACGCCCTTGCTGATGGCTTCGACGAGCTAATGTGGATTGACTCGGATACTGATTTTGACCCACTTGTCATCGACCGGCTCCGCGCTCATCAGCTCCCAATCGTGGGGGCGATATACCCGGTCAAAGGCGAGCGAAGGCTGGCATGTAGAGTTATGCCTGGAACCGATGAAATCATATTTGGATCCGACGGCGGTCTTCTCGAAGTGGAGTATCTAGCCAATGGATTCCTGTTCATACGTCGAGAAGTTTACAGCGCTATGCGCACGAGATTCAAAATGCCCGTGTGCGCGGGCAACAACCAAGGACTGGTTCCTTACTTCCAGCCCTTGGTCCATTTTGAGAAGAAATCCGGCAGATACCTTTATCTAAGTGATGGGTTCTCGTTTTGCGAGCGGGCAAGACAATGCGGATTCAAGGTGTTCGCGGACACAACCATTCGACTCGGCCATATCGGGAAGACTACGTATTCGTGGGAAGAAGCGGGTTCTTCAGTGACTAGACACGCAACTTACCGTTATTCGTTGGGGCGTAAGGCCGAGTGCGACTGAGACGAAACGCGGACTCGGGTGTGTTCGAAAAGGGAAAAGGGCGAAATAGATTGAAAAAGAACTCGCTCAACGATGGGCGCAGGATAAAAACTGGGGCGATGAAAATGATTCGTATCCACCCCGCCGATCAGCGAACGATCCTCGGCGCCCGCTCAGTACGATCAGAGCGCGGTTATTCGGCCACAAATTACGATGCCACCCCGGCCATACCCTCTAAAACCCTACGATCAGAAATCGGCCAAAAGTACGACGCCAAAAAAGTTCGTAACACGGAACCTCAACGTCGCTCTCCAAAACCCGACGGACCCATTCCACGTGGGGCTCGATCTTGCGCCCCCGCGGCTTCACCCGCCGGTAGCCCGGCGGTTGGGAATGGCTGAGCATCTTCTGCAGCGTCTCCCAGTGCAGCCCTTCGGCCTACATCACCGAGCGCTTGCTTTCGCCATCCACCAATACTTTACGACGCACACGCGCCCATTGTTCCATGTCCATATACACGCACCTTTCTTAGGTGCGTACCGGTTTTATTCCGCCTTCTTTTCCGTACCGGTTTCTCCCCGGCATTTACACCACCACTGTCGCCAACCGGCGAAGGTCTGGTATTTGATGCCAATCAACCTGGCGAACTCCGCCCCGGACATGCCACTCTGCTCGAACTCGTCGAGCAGCATCTCCCGTCGCTCCGGAGACGTGCGCAAGCGCCCCAGTGTGTCCGTCTTGATCAGGGTGGAATCCGCCGAAGGCCCGGCCTCATTCATAGATGTCATATCCACCTATGCTACGGCATCGACGACCCTCACGAACAGGGGTGGTGTGGTTGACGCTTACGGGAAAGCAAAGGGATAACGAACAATAATAACCGCCTTTGGCGGTTCACATTTACAAGCCACCGGCTTTACCGGTGGTCATTGACTCTTGGGAGACACGATTTCCCCAGAAACATATGCATGTTCAAACTTCCATTCACGACTTGCACCTCCGTTATTATCAAAGCTGAGGTTAACGAAACCATTCGGCATTTCATATTTTAGCCAAAACTTTTCGTAGAATCCGTCTTCACGAACGACGGCACCGTTTTTTCCAGATGTCAAAACCGCTGATGGTCCATGATCTCTTGACACAATGCCATCCGAACCCAATAACGAGATTGCAGTCTCTATGCTCGTCTCTGTCGAGAGCCATTTGTTTAGCGCTTCCGCTCGTTCTTGCGGAGTCGACTTGGGAGACCACCATATCGACATGAGTTTCCTCTCCATAGTATTGGTTTGGCCTTGTCCCGTCGCTGGGTGAGAGAGTGAGTGAATTTTGGAACTCGAGTTAGAATCACGCGATTTCAGGTGACACCCCGACGTATTCAGCAATAAGAATAAAGCGACAAGAGCGCAACCATTCTTGTGTTTTAGTTTGCTTACCACTTAACGCCTTTATTGAAGTATCTGCCATTCAAGGTTACTGAGTCTGATTTCGTTCCAGCTTTATCATCGTCTTCACATACTAAAGTCATCTTCAAGTCATAAAGGATGGTAACATCTGCTGAACCGGTGGCCGGAAATGTTCCAGTGAAAAACGCTCCGGGAAGATCCTCAGAATACGAGCACGGGATCGGATCGTTGATGCCGTCAACAGAGGTAGGATTTTTGGTCACTGTTGGGGTGTTTGGTCCATGGAGCACAAACTTATAGCCGACAGTGCCCTTGTCAATGTATTTGCAGTGGCATTTTGTAATATCGCCTTCAACCTCAACTTTCCAAGGAACCTTCACGCCAAATGAAAGACGGGGAGACTTGCCTGTGGGATCCTTAACATCACTCTGAATCACCTTCTCCGCTGGTCCACCTGTAACCTTTTTGCACTTGCATTTGCACTTCTTTGCGTCGCTTGGATCGTCGGCGCCATCCAATCCAAACTGGTCAACGTTATTTGGCGTGCTGTTGTCAACGTAGCGATATAGATTGAATCCACCTTCTTCTCCCATCGGATCTCTGGAGGTCCACCTCCCTAGTTTCGTATGGAGGTAGCGGTGACGGACCTGGTAGAGGCCGGTGTCGGAGTCGTAGCGGTAGGCGTCGTAGAGGGTTTCCCAGGTGTAGCCGGAGCCGGCGCTGCCGAAGCTGGCGTTCATGAAGCGCACGGTTCCAAAGCCGTCGTACCCGTAGCGTTCCAAGACGTTGCCCGAGGTGTCCACGATGGCCGTGACGCTGTAATAGTCGTGCAGCGCGTAGTACCGGGTGCCGCCGGATTCCCGGTAGATCAGGTCGTCGATGTAGCGCGTGCCCCACACGAACTGCTTGTCGGCCGTGGTCAGCGCGTTGAGCCGTTCCTCCAAAATCTGCCATTGATCGGAGTAATAATAATGCCGGGTGGTGCTGCTGACCAGGTTGGTGACCCGGCGGTTGGCCCCGTCGTAACGATACGTGGCCACCAGCGCTCCGCCGGTGGTGTTGTTCACCTGCACCAGCCGGTTCCATGCGTCATACTTGAGCGTGTAACCGCTGCCCAGGCTCAACGGCTGCGGGAACTGGGTCAGGTTGCCGTTGGGGTCCTGCACCGGCGTGGTCCACGCCGTGCCCGTGCTCTCGGTGATGTTCGTGATCTCGTTGGCCACGTTGTGCGTCCGGTTCTGGTTGAGCGTCGTGCTGCCGCTCACCTTGGTGAGGTAGGCCGAGGAACTGCCCCGCCAGTTGCCCGTCGCGTCGTAGTTCCAGTCCTCCTCCCACGATGGGGTGCCGCTGATGCCCGTGAAGTTGGGGAAAGTGCCCGTGAGCGTGCCCCGGTCCAGGGTCTTGATCTGATAAAGGCCGTCGTAGGTGTAGTATTCGTCCTGCCCGGTGCCGGCCACCGTGTTCTGCCGCCACTGCCGGTTGGAGGCCTGGTCAAACCCATACTTCACCCGTTCCTTGTCCGTGCCGGCCTTGTGCCACCGCTGGTCGATCACACGGCCAAAGCGGTCCAGACCGACGTACTGGTCCCCGGCATCGGTGGTGCCGCTGGAGGCGTAGTAGGTCAGCTCAACCCCCGGCTGGCCGGAGTAATTGGCGATCACCGTGCGGTCCACCCCGAGCTGGCTGTAATCCACCAGCACCGTCGCACCGTTTTTGATCTGCTTGACCACGCCCATCAGGTCCTGGTTGCCGCCTGAACCGTAGTCGTGATCAATGGCCGTTGCGTTGGGGCAGGTCAGCTGGGTGCGCCGGATCGTGTTGCTGCTCCCGTCGGCATAGGCGTACTGGACTTTCGGACTCGTCCCCGTGTTCACCGCCCCGCTGTGGGACTGATACTCGGTGGTCAGCTGCATGAACCCATTGTACGCGTATTGGACGTCATTGACAACACTTCCGCTGCCCACGGTCGCGTTGTTGTAGCTGGTCACGTTCTGCAACAGCCCGCGCACCTCGTAACTTCGGGTGATCCGCCGCACGGCGCTGTCGGCCCCCGTTCCCAGGGTCGTCACCCGGTCATGCTGCAACCGCCCCAGAAGATCGTACTCCAGCGTGCGGATGCCGCCGAGCTGGTCCTTGATCTCCTTCACCTCGCCCTGCCGGTTGCACTTGTACTCCACCCGGTCCGAGCTGCTGCCGTCGGGATACTGCTTGTACCGGAGCAGCTCGTTGCTGGCGATGTCGCTCTCGGTGAGCGTGGTTCCATAGGTCCAGGTCGTGGTCTGGTTGCCGGTCGTGCTGTTCACCGCCACCAGCGTCAGCATCCTGCCGTCCGCGTTGTAGGTGAACTGGGTCTCCTTGTTCTGATCCGGTGTGCTCGGGCTGGCCACCCAGTTCTCGATGGTCTTGGTCAGCCGGGCGGCGTCATCATACTCGTTCCGGTTCTCCTTCGCCTTGGGGTCAGTCGCTTTCCACACCAGCCCCGCGTCGTCATACACCACGCTCGTCACCAGGATCGTCGCCGACCGGGCCGGCACCGTGCCGGGCCACGGGGAGGGCACCGAACCGCCGTTGGTGCCGTAGTCGGCCGTGGCCTGCTGCCGGCCGATCGCGTCGGGAAAGTTCGCCACATAACTCACCCGCGCCTTGGGCTGGCTGCCGCCGGGCGTGGTCAGTTCGCCCGCTCCCGTCGCATTGTGGAACCGGTCCCGGAGCCTGACCTGGGTTGCGTTCCCGGCCGCGTCATACGTGTTCTCCGTCTGCGACATCACAACATCACCCCCTGCACCGCCGGTAATGATCCCGGCGGCACTGTAATCGGTGTCCGCCTCGTTGATATGATAACACACAAAACTTTTGGTCACCCGGCCCACCCCGTCATACTGCATCTTCTCAAACGAATAGGTCTTGCTGCCCGCCTTCTGACGCTTGATCACGTTGCCGGTCGCATCCCGCCAGGTCTTGTCCTTGATGGCCGTGCCCGCCGTGCCGCTCACCACCGAGTAGTTCTCCATCAGGTAGGTGCGTCCACGATTGTCGTAAGAGGTCGCCTTCTTGGCGACGAGCGCGCCGCCGGAGGTCGTGTTCTTCTGTTCGGTCAGGGTCAATCGATTGAGATTGTCGTAGGTGTAGGCTTCGTAAAAATCGATCTCCCCGTCGGTGCTGGTCCGCCGGTCGCGGAAGTCATATGCATAGGTCGTCGCCCGGCTGGTGCTGTTGTTCACATACCGGGTCTCCAGGGTCAGATTGCCATCCCCACCGGCGGCATTGCCGTCATACTGGTTGGCCGTCACCTTTTTCATGTTGTTCGCCCCCCCGCCGCCCCCGGGATTGCTCTCGGTGGCTCCAGTGTCATTGGTCCCCACCCACTGTTCCAGCACCCAGCCCTTGGGATGGTAGACCGTCCAGTTGATGGTGCCGGCCGGCGTGGTCGACCGGATCCGGCGGCCCATGTTGCTGTAGGCGGTGACGGACTCATAGAAGTTGGTTCCCGCCGAACCCCCGCCGCTGCCCGGGATGTTGTGATACAGCTTCTCCGAGGTCACCTGGTTGTAGATGTTGTAACCCCATTTCCGCCAGCGGGTGTAGGTGCTCTGGGCAAAGGAATTCCCGACGACCAGCGGCCCGCTCGTGCTCGCCCGCGTCGCCTCGACGGCCTCGGTCTGGCGGGTGATGTAATCGTACTGGGTGATCTTCACCGGATTGACGAGCGTGTAGCTGGAGTCGCTCACCTTCTGCCATCCCCGGCCCTCCAGCATCTGGAGCAGGCTGTCCTTGTACACCCACCACGTACACCGCCGAACCGACGTCGACGTCCCGCCCACGTCAATCGGGTGCGCCGGTCCCTTCTGCTCGGTCACCCGGCCCAGGCTGTCCGACGTGTAGTCGGTGATCAGATGCAGTCCGCCCCCGGCCGGTGTCGTCCAGCCTGCCGGTTCGTCACCCACCAGGCTGGTGTTTACGTCCTCGATTTTCTGGGTCAGCGCCCCGGTCGACGCGTCATACTTCCACCGGAAGATGAACCCGCGCTCGTCCTTGAGCCAGGTCCGGTTCCTATAGGTGTCAAACACCTCCACCCGGCTGGTGGTGCTCCCCGACCCGTGCTGGCCCGTCGTAACCGCCGGCCACGTTGTCGTCTTTTGGTTTACCGCCACCGTGCTGCCCTGCCAGGTGTAGCCATAGGTCGTGGTCACTCCGTCAGACCCGCCGCCGGCATCGCTCCGATACTCGGTCACCTGCGACAACGGGTAGATCGTGATGCTGCCGCCCGTCCGCGACGTGTACTTGTATTCCTTCACCTTGATCTCGGTGCCCGTCTCCCCCTGCTTCACCTTCTCATACTGCAAGCGCCCGGCCACCGCCCCGGTGCCGATGTTGGTCGAGGCATAGTAGTTGTACACCTTGATCAGCCCGGTGCTGTTGTTGAGATACTGGTAGTTCCCGCCGACCTTGTCCAGCAGGTCCGCCTTCGTGTCATTATACCCGCTGATCGCCGAACTCTTGGCGTTCATCAGCACCCGGCCGGCGGAGTCGTACTCCCAGAACTCGTACCACTTGTCGCTCCCGGACACCAGGACCTTCAACATCGGCAGCGTCGCATAGTTGGTGTACACGATCCGTGTGGTCCCGTCGGGCTGGGTCTCGGTGGTCTTCCACTTCCATTTGTTCATGTCGTCGGTGAACCCGCTGGCGCTGTAGGTCAGCTGATAGCTGTTTCCACCTCCGTTGACCTTCTCCCTGGTCGCCCGTTTGCTCCCGTCATATTCGAAGTAATTGGTGGCCACACTGGCGATGTAGCTGTCCGCCGCCGTCTCCGGCGTGATCCCCCCGGCCACCAGCGTGGCGTAGCCCTGCCGGTTCACCACATACTTGAGGCCGTGCGTAAATCCGTTGGCGTCACCCGACTTGTAATACCGGTAGTAACTCGAACCCAGGTCGTCCCACGACGATCCGTTCCACTGCTCCAGCATCACCCGCTTCAAATCACCGAGGCTTCCGTAACTCTCGCTGGTGCCGTAATAGGCGTAGGTGCAGCGGCGCACGTTGGTCCCGTTGGTCTTCAACGTCGCATACTGGATCTTGCCCGCATTGGCGTCGGGACTCGAAAAATAATCGTAGTACAGGCCCACGGTGGTGCCGCCCGAACCAAACACCAGGGAGCTGAGCAGGTTGCTCGAATACGACGCGGACGTCGTCGTGTCCGCCGGGCTGACGTAGCTGTAAAGACGCCCCCGCAACTCCGCCACCCGGCTGGTGCTGTGATCGTAAAACTTGTAGACCGCTCCATTCGGTTTGGTGAGCACGAAAAGCTTGTTCGAGCTGTCGCGCGTCAGCTTGTCCTCCACAAAGAACTTGGCCGTGTAGGTGCCCCCGCTGTAGTCAAACCACAGGCAGTCGTAGAGATCCCTCACCACCGCCTGGTTGGTCAGATTGGGGTCGGCACCCAGGTTGTCATGGGTGATGTACGGCTGGAACTTCATCGTCCAGCTGTTCCCGTTGTTCCCCTGGTCCTGGGCGGTCAACTGGTTGCTGTACTGCCGCGTGTGCGCCACCGACATCCCCAGACCGGGGGCGTCCAGCATCAGGTCGGTCTCCGTCAACATCACCTCCCCGTTCATGTAGCGAATCGGGTTGGCAGAGGCCCCGCAGTTTCCATCGGAACAATCGTCACCACCGCCGCCACCACCGCCGCCACCTCCGCCGCCACCTCCGCCACCTCCGCCACCTCCACCGCCGCCACCGCCACCACCGCCGCCGGCACTGGGGTTACTGGGACTAGGTGACGGGGTAGGTGTTGGGGTTGATCCTGATCCTGATCCTGATCCTGATGGCATGATGTTTTCTCCCTAAAGATTGAGGTTGCTTTTACAGTTGAATCGTTTTTTTCGGCCTTGCTTCTTCTGGTGCAGTCCGTTCCTTCCAAACCACGACACAAACCCTCGTGCCGCGCCCGGTCATACGAAACTCCGTGCACCATCCGCTGCCAACTGCCCGCATCCAGGCGCATCAAAAGTTTTGACACCCCGGTCGGGTCTAATTGTTGTCCGGCTTTGGTCGGCCTCCTGTTACGCCTTGAAGCAAACCCCACTCACTTTTCCTTCCACCCATGCGGCTCCGAACCACTCTGAACGACGATTCATTGCCGCGTTCCAACTGCTTCGGGTGGCTCTTAACTTCTTGTCATGGTCAATAGATAATCCAACCACTCATCCTGTTCAAATAAATTTTTCAATTCCTGAAATCGTCACAAGCCCGTTTCATTTTCCCACGTCCACCTTTTCACTCCGGTCATCGTGATCATTGCCGGAACGACAAACCGCTTGACTTCATGACGGGGGATCGTTTCCATGAGAATGTAGCGGCCACCGAGGTATCAATCCACCAAAAAGCTTATGCGAACGCAGATGATCGTTTCCCAAACTGGCCTGTCGAACAGTGTCGTTGTGTCTTCAACGAGACGTTTCTTCAGGCTGGGTTGCAAATCACTCAAATCAGTGATTGAGCAGGAGGCAACTCAAGCTGTCTGAGGATTGAGGCCATGACCGAACAGGATCGAATCAAGCTTGTCTGCTGCATCGGCGTGAGCCGACATGAGCATTTCGCCCGGCCCTTTCTAAGGCACTTCGTTCATCATTATCTTGGTCTCGGAATTTTGCCGAAAAATTTTCTCATCACACTTCATGCCCCCGACGACGGCGAAGACATCATGTGGGCTCGATCATTCCTCCGGCAGTTCGGAATCGTCGTGTCCGACCTGCTCATCAAGGATTACGACTGTTACGATTTTTACGAACGTGATTTCCGCCTGATGGGAAAATGCGATCCGGACGACTGGATCGTCCTGGTTGATTTTGACGAGCTGGTGGAATTTCCGACCGCGCTTCCCGCTTATGTCCAGCAGGTGGAGGCGGCGGAGTACAACGCGGTGGACGGCATGTTTTGCGACCGCTTTGCCGAGCATTATCATCTGGCGGAAATCAAGGAAGGGCCGCCAATCTGGGACCAGTTTCCCATCCAGACGGAATTCACGAAAGAGATTGTCAGGGGCATGCATCACAAAATCTGCCTGTTTAGAAATTACATCCAGGTGGATGTCGGTCACCACACCGTTGTAGGAACCCGGGGCGCTCCTCTCCGTTTTTCGCATCATCGGCTCAAAGTGCACCACTTCAAATGGGACGCGACACTCGTGCCCAAACTGCTCAAGAGACAGGCCCAGTTCAAATCGGACCCGAGCCGATTCTTCTGGCATGAGGAGCCGGGCCGGATTCTGGAGCGGGTCAACGATGGTCGAATCGAATATCTAAGATGACGGACTACTGGCAGGGCTGGAGGCACGCGGACCATCAACGGGAACTGTGTGAAACCGCCTATCATCACCTGCTCGAAAACGGCGGTGCGCGTCCTTGGATTCATTTCGGAAGCGAGGATTCGGATCCGGCGGTGGCGGGACGACATTCGGCGAATTTTCTGAACATTGGTTGGACCGTGCGGGAAGCGTCCGCCGAAACAACAATCGCCCCAGGCAGTGCCAATGCCTTTATCGACGGGAACTCGCTCACTCTCGAAACATTCGGGCGGTTGCTCGACCAGTTCGCCTGCCGGGCCGATGAAGGGACGGTGTGCGGGACCGGGTTCTTCCGCAGTGACGACTATCGCGCCGCATTGCTCGAACGTTTGGAGGGAAGGATCGCGATAATTCAAAGTAGCGTCTGGCAACTCCAGCGCACGATGCCGCCTGTTCCGGGAAGTTTTCGTGGTGCCGTCTGCCTTCCTTGCTATCAGGACACGCAAGTTCTCGAAGAGAATTTTGCGCACCACCCGGAACACTTGTCCGGTCTGGAAATGCATGTATTTGACGACAATTTTGAAGCTACCGAATCGCAACGTGTGACCGCCCTCGCCAGGGACTGCGGTTGGCACTACCACACGTCGGGTCTCGGAAAACATCCCAACTGGACCAACAACTACGCGGATTACTCGCAATACAACCGGTTCATCTGGCAAAGCCTGACCTCCCTTGCGGATGATTACGATTTCGTGATCAAGCTGGACACCGACACCAGCATTCTCGCGCCGGACTGGCATCATGAATTTGCCGCCCGCCTCTATGGACGGGCCGCGATCATGGGCACAATAGAAGTCCGGCCACTGTACCAGGTGGCTTCGTTCTGGAACGCGGCGTGGCCGGAGGGATACTGGAGGGAGATTCCGGTCTTTCCCGCGAGCGTTCAAGGTGGGCTTTACGGGGCAAGCCGCGAAGCTCTGCAACGGCTTCGGAAAATGGGGTTTCTTCCCGGACCGCACAAGACGTTCACCGAGGATGGCTATGTTTCCTACGCGGCACAGCTCCTTGAGGTGGAGCTACTGCCGGCGGCGACGGTGGGGTCCTGGTCAAAGCTGGCACTGCCGCCGCTGAATTCTGTCCGCCATCTGAAAGCAATACATCCGCTGTTGCGCGGAGACCGGTTCGGTCAGCTTGAAACCGCGCAGAAGGAACCCTCCATCAGATGAACACCATCCCGCTCGCATCGCAATCACAGTCCGGCTGCCCGGATGATCGCATTCGGGTCATCCATTACCTGCAGTCCAGCAACACCGGCGGAACGGAAACCGGGGCGCTCTATTTGTGCCAGGCCATGGCAGATGAAACCGCCGGAGTTATTTTTAAGAAAGACGGCACGATCATTCCGCGATTCGTGCGGGCGGGCATCCCGACATTTGTGCTTGAAGAGAACGCCTCCGAAGAAGAACTCCGACGATTTACCGGCGATGCGACGCTCATCAATTTTCATGTTTTTACCGGGGAGCCGGAGATTGCGCAGGTATTGGCTCTTACAAAACTGGTTCCGGTGACCACT
>JBDNGP010000039.1:0-6358 GCA_041689265.1 Verrucomicrobiota bacterium | reverse complement strand
GCCACCGAGGGCGCGCTCTCCCCTTCCATGACCATGTAACGAACCGCCTCTTTCTTGAATTCCTGGCTATGTCGTCGTCGCTTCATTTTTCAATTCTCTTTCTAAGAGAATCCCCTGTCCATTTTTTCCAGTACAGATCATCCTGAGGTCATTGATTCAAAAACGCGCCGCTTGTCACGAGCCTCCAGTTCCAGGTGCCCTGTCTCATAACGCTCCCGAAGTATCGCTTCTTCTGCTCCGCTCAGGCGTTTGCCATGACTCCACGACGAGGGATCGTGCGAGATCAACAACGGCTCCGTTCCGGGAGTGTAACGAAAGACAAATATAAATAGTTCCTGATCATTGGCGGCCATCCTCGCCGCAAGAGGTCTCAGAAAGACGGCCAAAGAGAGAACAGTCGAAACCGCAAGAACTGTAGGGATGGACCGCGCCGGTCTGTAGTCCCTGAAGCACTGAGCTGCAACAGCTGCGGAAGCTCCTCCAGCGATCCAGCAAAGCAGAATGGGTGCTCCGAACGCGCCAACCCACGGTCCAAGAAACAGCGCAACCGTGTATGTCCAAAGGAGTCCGAGAATAGCGCCGCACACGACGGAGGTTCCATAGGAGACAATCTTGTTCCAACCTTTGCTCCAGCCGGAAAGGCCAGCAGCGAAGACTCCGGCAAGGACTGCAGAGGGAAGTGTCCAGAATAGGAAGGCGCTCTGGTCCTCGAGCCCTGCCTTGAGCAAGGCGATACTCTCCGAAACCGCAAAGAAGATCATTGAGCTTAGGACGCTTCTTTTCATTTATATCGAACGGTTATATCCAGCCAAACTCAGTTTAGCCTGTCGTGAATCCCGTTTCAGGAGGGGCACTTCGGCGCAAACAGGATGCTCTGGTCATTGGTTTCCTTAACATGAGTTGAAAATGAATGGTTTACCGGTGTCTAACAAGATTCCAGTTTGGCCTGACCGAACGGAGCGCGAGACCTCCCGGCTCGCAGCAGACGTCAAATAATCCGAAGAGATAGGTTGGTCGGATGTGCATCGACGGACGGGTTAGCGGTTTGAAGCTGTCTGCGAGCCGGGAGGTCTCGCGCTCCGGTTGGAATTTCCGGTTCAATTTTTGGCGCCATCGTTATCATCCGGGCAATATGAGCACCGCCTGGATATTTTTGTTACTCGCTGGTCTGTTTGAAATCGGCTGGCCCCTTGGATTGAAGATGGCGCAATCGCCCGGCAAGGCGGTCATGGGAACGATCATTGCCATCGTGTGCATGGGCATCAGCGGGGGGCTGCTTTTCATGGCGCAGAAGACGATTCCGATGGGCACCGCCTACGCCGTGTGGACCGGCATTGGCGCGGCGGGAACGTTTGTGATGGGCATTCTTCTGTACGGCGATCCGTCGAGCATGATGCGAATCTTCGGCGTGCTCCTGATTGTGGGCGGTGTCGTCACGCTCAAGCTCGCGCATTGATTCCGCCGGTCGACGCGTCGTCCCGCAACCTGTGCTTGATCTGCCGTCCGGTGGCGGGGCTATGATCGCCGCGTCACATCCGATGAACCGACGCGAACTCCGTTTGAATACCGAACCCCGTCTGGCGGGTCGAAGAAACATTCTCTTGAACATGCGAATCACCCATCCCATCCGTTTTCATTCGAAGCTTTTGTTTGGTGGCCTGCTCGCGGTCTCCTGCTTTCTGACCGTTCAACCGGTTCTCCACGCGGCTCCGTTTGTGGCGGGCAATCAACAGCCGAATTCAGGGATCGATCAGGGCGAGTTGCTGTTCGGCGAGCTGAACTGTGTCGCCTGTCACGGCGCGGATGAAACCGTGCAGGTGCGGTTGATGTCCCGGTCGGCGCCGAGTCTGGAGAACGCCGGTGACCGCCTGACGCCACAGTTTCTCCAAAGCTATCTCACTAGCCCGCAAACCGAGAAACCCGGCACCACCATGCCCGACGCGTTGGGGCACCTTTCCGCCGGTGAAAAGTCGGAAACGGTGGAGGCGCTGGTTCACTATCTCGCTTCGCTTGGAAAGCACGAAGATGTCGCAGCCGTCGCGGCTGATCCGTTTCGAATGGAGCAGGGTGGGCGGCTCTATCACACGGTCGGTTGTGTGACGTGTCATGAACCGTTTGAACCCGCTCCCGGCGCAACGACCCTTCCGGCGTCGCTCAAATCGCAATCGGTTCCGCTCGGCAACCTCGCGCACAAGACGACCGTCGCCGCGCTCGCAAAATTTCTCGTTGATCCGCTCGCGGTCCGGCTCGCCGGTCGGATGCCGTCGCTGGGTTTGAGTGAGAGCGAGGCGACGGCGATTGCTGTTTATTTGTTGCGCGATCAGGCGCCCGGTCTCGCCAATCCCTCGAAGATGGACCGGATCGTCGGCCTCAATTATCACTACTTCGAGTTCCAGCAGGAGCGCGGCGCGGAGGACGCGGGGGCAGTCTCCGACTTCATCGACCGCTTTCCGGGAAATGCCGATGAGGTCCGCGGGCGAACACGGCTGGTCACCAGCGGCGTAACGGAGAAGCCCGGGGTCGAACTCAAGCAGCGGGAGGATTATTTCGGATTGCTTTTCAGCGGTTACATCACCGTTCCCGACGACGGTGAATACACGTTTTTCACCACCAGTGACGACGGGTCGCGGCTTTACATCGATGGAAAATTGATTGTGAACAACGACGGCGACCACGGCATGACCGAACGCTCCGGCAAGGTGACGCTGACCAAGGGCGATCACGCGTTTCATGTGACCTTCTACGAAATCGCCAGCGGAGAAGGGCTCGAAATCCGTTGGCAGGGGCCGGCCTTCCGCAAACAGCTCATTCCTAGCGGCGTATTTTCGCACATGGGCCAGGCGATGCGGCCGACCGGCGCCATTGATTTCGTGCTCGACCCAAACAAAGCCATGAAAGGCCGGACGTTGTTTCAGCAGAACGGGTGCGCGAACTGTCACGGCGTTCCCGGCGGTGGACCGATGCTGCTCGCGGCCTTTCGGCTGAAGAATCTGGATGAATTGACCAACGCCGACGCCGGTTGTCTTGCGCCGAAACCGGACGGACTGGCAGTGAACTACGACCTGTCCAGCGAACAGCGAATCGCATTGCAGAAAACCGTGGCGAACCGCGCATCGTTGAACCAGCCGCTCACCGTGAAGCAGTCGATTGATCACACCATCACCAAGTTGAACTGCTATGCGTGCCACTACCGGGACGCGATTGGCGGACCGGTTGAGGATCGGCGCGGGTATTTCATCGCGATCGGTGAGGCGGACCTCGGCGACGAAGGCCGTATGCCGCCGCATCTGACCGGCGTCGGTCGCAAGCTCAAGGAATCGTGGATGAACGAGCTGTTGAAAACGGGGGCCAAGGTGCGGCCGTACATGGCCACGCGCATGCCGGTGTTTGGCGACGCGAACGTCGCGCATCTGCCAGAACAGTTTGCGAAAGCGGACGGCGGCGACCAGCCTGATGAACCCGTTTCCGCGTCGCTCGATGATGCGAAGTTTGGCCGCAAGTTGATCGGCATTTCCGGCGTGAGCTGCATCGCGTGTCACAATTTTGGCGACTTCAAATCGCTCGGCATTCCCGCGATCAACCTCGCGGACATGACGAAACGGCTGCGCAAGGAATGGTTTCAACAATATCTGATCAACCCGTTCGCGCTCCGGCCGGGCACGCGCATGCCGAGCTTCTGGCCGGAGGGCCACGCGGTGAACACCGAGATTCTGGGCGGCAAAACCTATGATCAGATAGACGCGATCTGGGCCTTCCTCGCGGGCGACCCGACCGCGTCGCCGCCGGACGGACTGGTGCAGGGAACCTGGGAACTGGTCGCGGATCAGAACGCCGTGATGTATCGCCACTTCATCGAAGGCTCGGGTTCGCGCGCGATCGGCGTCGGCTATCCGGAGAAAGCGAATCTTTCGTGGGACGCGAACGATCTCCGGCTTGCGTTGATCTGGCAGGGCCCGTTCATGGATCTGGCGAAACAGCGGAATGGCCGCGGTCCGGGTTACGAAGGGCCGCTCGGCCGCAACGCGGTCAAACTGCCGGACGGACCGCCGCTCGCTATTCTCGCCAATCCGAGCGCACCGTGGCCGAAGGAGACGGGTTACGCCGCCGATTTCCGGATGCGCGGTTACACGCTCGACGACATGATGCGGCCGACCCTCAAGTTCCAGTTCAAGGACGTGATGGTGCGCGATTATCCGGTCGCGAAACCCGGCGCGGTCGATGCGTTTTTCGTCCGCACGTTGACCTTCGAATCGGCGGGCAAACCGGCGAATCTGTTCTTCCGCGCGGCGGTTGGAAAAGAGATCACGCGGCAACCTGATGGTAGCTGGCTGATCGACGGGAAAGTGAAGATGAAATTCCCAAGCGCGCCGGGCTGGGCGATGAGCCGTGAAAGTGAAGGCCACGCCGAACTGCTGATGCCGGTCAGTTTTAACAACGACGGCACCGCCGAAATCGTTCAGGAGATCGTGTGGTAACCCTCATTAAACTTTCAGCCATGAATTCGTTCAAAAAAATGTTTGCGTGTCAGCACGAATCAGAAGGGCAACATTCGTGTCGCCCAATCCACGATGCCGTATCCGGCGACAGGAATGTCTCCGCTCCTTCAGCTGGTAGGGCGCGTCGCTCCGCGCGCGCCGCCGGAAGCCGGACCGCGCTTCGCAATTTCGGAGGGGTGTTTGGAAAACCAGCGCCTTCAAAGCCCTTCGCGGACCGCGCGGAGCGACGGTCCCTATCTTTTGTCGTGCGATCATCGTTTCTCTCGGTGGTTTTCGTTGGTGGAATTTTGGCTTCGGGCTTTTCGGCAAACGCCGCTTCAACGGCTGAACAGGAATCCGCGTATTACCCGATCACGACGTTCAAATTGCCCAACGAATCCTATCTCGAAGTCGGTGCGTTGCAGCTGATGCCCGACGGCCAGCTCGCGGTCTCGACGCGCTTCGGCGACATCTACATGGTCGGCGATCCTTATGCCAAGAAGCCGACGGCGTCGCAGTTCAAATTGTTCGCCAGCGGGCTGCATGAAGTCCTCGGCCTCACGATCCACGATGGCTGGCTTTACGCCACGCAGCGCGGCGAGGTTTCGCGAATGAAGGACACCAACGGCGACGGTCGCGCGGACGTGTTTGAAACGGTGAGCGATCAATGGGGCATCAACGGTGATTACCACGAATACGCATTCGGTTCGAAGGTGGACAAGGACAACAACATTTGGGTCGTTCTGTGCCTGACCGGCTCATTCACCAGTGAGAATCCGTATCGCGGCTGGTGCCTGCGCGTGAACGCCGACACAGGCGACACCGTTCCCACCGCGAGTGGGCTCCGGTCGCCCGGCGGCATCGGCACGAACATCGTGGGCGACGTCTTTTTTACCGACAACCAGGGACCGTGGAACGGCACGTGTGGGTTGAAACATCTGGTGCCCGGTTCGTTTCAGGGCAATCCCTCCGGCAACGTCTGGTATAAACTCACCGATGCGCTCGGTGAGAAACCACAGGAGCCCGAGAGCGGCAGCCGCATTTACCTCGAAGCTAAGAAAATCCCACAATTTATTCCGCCTGCGGTTTTGTTTCCGTACAACAAGATGGGCCAGTCCGCGTCCGGTATTGCGACCGATGCGACAGGTGGCAAGTTTGGTCCGTTTGCGACGCAGATGTTCGTCGGTGACCAGACCCATAGCACGATCATGCGCGTCTATATGGAGCAGGTGAACGGCCGTTACCAGGGCGCTTGTTTCCCGTTCCGCGAAGGGCTGGACAGCGGGACGCTCAGTCTGGAGTTTTCACCGAAAGGACCGCTGTTCGTCGGCGGAACAGATCGCGGCTGGGGCTCGCGCGGCGGCAAACCCTACGCGCTACAGCGACTCGACTGGACTGGTAAAGTGCCTTTTGAAATTCACGAGATGCGTGCGAAGCCGGACGGCTTTGAGCTGACCTTTACGCAACCGGTTGATCCAAAAACTGCCGGCGACATCGCGTCCTACAAAATAGAAACCTACACCTACATTTATCAGAGCAGCTACGGCAGTCCGGAAGTGGATTCCACCAAACCCAAGATCATCTCGGCCAAGGTGGGCAGGGACGGCAAGTCAGTGCGGCTGATTATTGATCAGATCGCCGAAGGACACATCCACGAACTGCATCTGCCCGGCGTAAAAAACGAGGACGGCCAACCGCTCCTCCACGACGTTGGCTACTACACGATGAATCAGATTCCGGAGAAGTGAGATCATCGGGAGCCGTAGTATTAATACGGCCCATAAATACATTCAATAAGATTGACATTCGGTGCTCATCGATTATTGAGAGGTATCAAAAAGCGAGACGCCAGAAAACTCTCATCTCAGGCGCAGTATCTCATC
>JBDNGP010000038.1:0-5960 GCA_041689265.1 Verrucomicrobiota bacterium | reverse complement strand
TGCGCGGGTGTGACTTTCAACACACCGGTGCCGAATTCAAAATCAACAAGCTCATCGCCAACGATCGGCATGAGCGCCTGATTTTCCAGCGGCAGCGGACGTCGCACGTTTTTACCGATCAAACTCGCGTAACGATCGTCCTTCGGATTGACGGCCACTCCGGAGTCGCCGGGGATGGTTTCAGGTCGCGTTGTCGCGATGGTGAGCCAGACATTGCCGTGTTCGTCGGTGGTGGGGCCGAATGCCTGCGTCTCGGGGAGCGCACGCGGCTCGCGTGCCGTGCCGGACGGCTCGTCCGACACGTCGTGTTCTGACTGAAGTTTAGAAGACGATGATTCCGGCGAGCCGCCGGAATCGGCAGTCGGGCCGCCTTCGCTCCCCCGGACCGGCGTTCCGTCCTTCTCAAAAACTTGGACGCGGAAGTAATAGAGCAGACCCTTCTGCTCTTTCATGATCACTTCCTCGTCGGACAACGCCGTGAGCGATGCCGGGCACCAGTTGACCATTCGTTTGCCACGATAGATCAGGCCTTTCTTGTAGAGATCAACGAACACGCGTTGGACGCACTTGGAATAATCCTCGTCCATCGTGAACCGCGTCCGATCCCAATCGCACGACGCACCGAGCGCGCGCAATTGTTTGAGAATGATGCCACCGTATTTGTCCTTCCATTCCCAGATCTTCTCAACGAGTCCTTCGCGACCGAGGTCGTCGCGGTGTTTGATCACGCCTTCCTTCTTCAGCGTTTTCTCCACGACGTTCTGCGTGGCGATGCCGGCGTGGTCGGTGCCGGGCAGCCAGAGAACTTCCTTGCCATCCATGCGCGCCTTGCGGGCGAGGATGTCCTGGATGGTGTTATTCAGAACGTGACCGAGCGTGAGCACACCGGTGACGTTCGGCGGCGGAATGACGATGGAATACGCCGGACGCTTCTCACTGACGCGGGCTGGATCGGCCTTGAAACAGCCGCTCTGATCCCAGAACTCATACCACTTCGGCTCCACCGACTGTGGTTCGTATGTTTTCGAAATTTCGGACATAAATTTACTAAAATTTTCTTACGCGAATCAGCGCGAAATCACAGAAGACTTCTAAATACTTTTTACACGAATTTCGCTAATTATCACGAATTCCAATGCCCGTTCATCCTGCTGCCTAGATTCGTGATAATTCGTGCATCTCGCGGACAAGTCCCGGCCTTCACACTCTAAAATCTTTTGGCGGATCTTGGCCGGGGTGGTCCAGAATGACACGCTTCCACTCCAGCGAATTAGAACCGAAGTTCACCAATAACCCCAACTGAAGCCGTGACGCAGCCAGATAGTTCATGACCTGCTTCACATGGGCATCGGACAATTTTTCACAGGCTTTGGCTTCGAGAAGAATGCTGTCCCCTACAACGAAGTCAGCGAAGTATTTATGCGGCAGGACAACATCCTTGTAGGAAACTTCATACTTCTTTTCCCGATCAAACTGAACTCCGGCGCGTCCGAACTCAATCACAAGCGCATCTTTGTAGATCACTTCGTCGTAACCTTTGCCGAGCTCACGATGGATCTCCATACACAGACCGGTAAGCTGATAGACCTCTTTTTTGTAAAGCAGATCACTCATTATTCTGTTCAGCAATTCGTGTTAATTCGTGAAATTCGCGTCAAGATCCGGTTCCCGTCCCGTGTCTCTCCCGGGAAAACGATTCGCGCAGACGACTATTTCTTTTTCAGAAGCGCGTATTCCATCGAATCCACGAGCGCCTGCAGGCTGGCTTCGATGATGTTGTCGTGGACGCCGACGGTGCCCCATTCTTCCTTGCCGTCGGTCGACTGGATGAGGACGCGGGTCTTCGCGGCGGTGCCCGTTCCTGAATCGAGAATGCGCACCTTGTAATCAACGAGCTGAACTTTTTTCAACTTGGGGAAAAACCGAACCAACGCAGCGCGCAACGCACTGTCCAGCGCATTCACCGGCCCGTCGCCTTCTGCCACGGTGTGCTCGATGTCATCGCCGACCTGCACCTTGACGACGGCCTGACAGACCGAAACTCCGCGGTCATTGCGCATGGTCACGTGGTAACCGATGACCTCGAACGGCAGTTCCTTGTGAGTCAGTTCACGCTTGATCAGCAGCGCCAGCGAACCTTCCGCCGCTTCAAATTCGTAGCCTTCGCCTTCAAGTTCCTTGACGCGTGCAGTCATGCTTTTCAGTTCGGCTGTTTTGCCGGTGACATTGAAACCCAGCTCCTTCGCCTTGAGATCAAGATTCGTCCGCCCCGCCATGTCGCTGACGAGCACGCGTCGTTTGTTGCCAACGAGTTCGGGCTTGATGTGTTCGTAGCTGTGGCCGACGCGGTCAATCGCATGGACGTGCATTCCACCCTTGTGCGCGAACGCGGACCGGCCCACCCACGGACGTCGCGAGTCGTGGCGCAAGTTGGCAATCTCTTCCACAAAATCGGAAAGTTCACGCAGCTTTTTCAGAGACGCCGCCGGCACGCCGCGTTTCTTCATTTTGAAATGAATGATCGGGATGACGCTGGTGAGGCTGCAATTGCCGGTGCGTTCGCCGTAACCGTTGATGGTGCCTTGAACCTGCGTTGCGCCCGCCTCAATTCCGGCGATCGCATTCGCCACGCCGACACCGATGTCGTCGTGGGTGTGGATACCGATGCGCGTGTTCAACCTACCCTTGGCGAAGGCGGTGATCTCGGCGATTTCCTTGGGAAGACAGCCGCCATTCGTATCGCACAACACGATGCAATCCGCCCCCGCCTGTTCCGCGGCCTGCCAGGTGGCCAGGGCGTACTCGGGCTCATCCTTGTAGCCGTCGAACGTGTGTTCGGCGTCGTAGATCACCGTCTTGCCGTGATCCTTCAGAAATCGAATGGTGTCGCCGATCATCGCGAGATTCTCGTTGGGCGTGGCGCGCAGCACTTCTTGCACGTGCAACAGCCAGGTCTTGCCTACGATGGTCACGACCGGCGTTTCGGCATCGAGCAACTGGTGCATCAAATCGTCGTTTTCAACGGCGATCCCCTTGCGCCGGGTCATGCTGAACGCGGCGATCTGGGCGTTCTTCCATTTTTTCTTCGCCGCCTGTTTGAAGAACTCCATGTCCTTCGGGTTCGATCCCGGCCAGCCGCCTTCAATGTAGTGAACCCCGAACGCATCCAGTTTTTCTGCAATCAGAATCTTGTCGACCGCAGAAAAATTAATGCCTTCCCCCTGCGATCCATCCCGCAGGGTGGTGTCGTAAACTTCGACGTGGGGTTTCACTTTTGTCATATTATTGGCCCTCCACGAACCCCGATGGCCCGCAAAGGAACGGGTGTTCTACGGCACGAAAAGGCCGAAGCAAAGCCCAAATACCGGGGGGTTCGGCGTCACTCGACGTTGGCGCGACGTCCGGCAACCGGGTCCGGAGTTGTACGCGAATTTCGCGAATGGGCGCGAATTGGGGAGAGGACAGGCCGACCGGCGAGCCAGCGCTACGGGCGGGCTTGATCGTCCCTGTTTCACTGATCACTGTCCACGCGGACTTGTAGCCTCAATGAAGACAGGCCCGCAGTCGGGCCGAGACCAGATTGGTCGACTGGAAAGCCGTTACCTCCCCGCATCAGGCCCGCGTGCCCGGCAGCACCGGCCAGTCGATGGTCTGGTCGACGACGCGGTGCATTTCACGGAACCACCAACCGGCGCGTTGCAGCCGTTTCTTGCGGGGACGGACATGATGAACCGGGCGACGCAGTTCGGTGCGGAGGCAAAGTTCCAATTGGCTGATGGCGCTGTCTTTAATGTTCATGCCACGAACATTATCAGGTGGGGTGGGACAACGGCGGGGCAAGGCCTGAAAAAAGTTCCTGCTGTTTCTGGGCACAAAAAAAAGGCGGGATGGCTCGCGCCATCCCGCCATGAAGTCTTACGAAAAAAGGAATCAGTCCTTGTCCTCCAGCGTGTCGAATGCGTGCTGAAGTGCGACGAGGTCTTCGCCGGGCTTGAGCTGGTCGAGCAGGGTCTGCTCGGCCTGGAGCTGTTCGTTCGAGTAGTTGGCGGCCTTGATCGAGAGACCGATGCGGCGGTCCGCCTTGTCGATCTTGATCACGCGGGCGTTGACGTCCTGCCCGACCTTGAGCACGTTCTTGATTTTTTCAACGCGGTCTTCGCTGACCTGCGAGATGTGAACGAGTCCATCAATGTCGTGTTCCAATCCGACGAACGCACCGAAGCTCGCGAGCTTGGTGACCTTGCCTTCAACGACGTCGCCGACTTTGTAGAGCTTGTCGATCGCTTCCCACGGATCGGTTCCGAGCTGTTTGATGCCGAGCCCGATGCGCTGGTTTTCCTTGTCGATTTCCAAGACCTGCGCCTCGACTTCGTCGCCCTTCTTCAGCACTTCGGAAGGATGGTTGATCTTGCGGGTCCAAGAGACGTCGGACACGTGGATCATGCCGTCGATGCCTTCTTCAAGTTCCACAAACGCGCCGTAGCTGGTGAGGTTGCGCACGCAACCCTTGACGGTGGTGCCGACCGGATAACGTTCCGCAGCGGCGTCCCAAGGATTGGTTTCGAGCTGGCGGATGCCGAGGGAAATTTTCTGTTCCTCGCGGTTGATTCCGAGAACAACGGCTTCGATTTCTTCGCCGGCCTTGAGCACGTCCGAAGGCTTGGCGATGCGTTTGGTCCAGGAAAGCTCGGTGACATGCACGAGACCTTCGACGCCGGGTTCGAGTTCCACGAACGCACCGTAAGGCACGAGGTTGACCACCTTGCCCTTGATCGTCTGACCGACCTGATACTTCTCCTCGATCTGCTCCCAAGGATTGGAAAGCTTCTGCTTGAGGCCCAAGCTGACGCGTTCCTTCTCGCGGTTGATGTCCAGCACGACGACGTCGAGGGACTGGCCGACCGTGAGCATTTCCGACGGGTGCCCGATGCGGCCCCAGGACATGTCCGTGATGTGCAGCAAACCGTCTAGGCCGTTGAGGTCGACGAACGCACCGAAGTCGGTGATGTTCTTGACCGTGCCCTTGCGGATGTCGCCCGGAACCATCTCTTCGAGCAATTGCGAGCGGCGTTCGTGACGTTCCTGCTCGATCAATTCGCGGCGGGAGAGAACGACGTTCTGCCGGTCCTGGTTGATCTTGACCACCTTGTATTCGTAGGTGTTGCCCACGTAGCTGGTGAGCGGCATCGGCGGGGTGACGTCGATCTGTGAGGCAGGAAGAAAGGCTTCCACCCCGATGTTGACGAGCAAACCGCCCTTGACCACACCCTTGACCTTGCCGGAAACGGTGGTGCCTTCGGAGGCGATGTTGATGATCTTTTCCCAGTTCTGTTTAAATTCAGCCTTTTCCTTGGACAGGACGACCATGCCGTCGCGGTCTTCGAGACGTTCGATCAGGACGGAGAACTTGTCGCCGACCTTGACTTCCTTGATGTCGTCGAATTCGTTTCCGGGGATGGAGCCTTCGCTCTTGTAGCCGATGTCCACGAGGACTTCTTTGGGACGGACTTCGATGGCGGTGCCGATGACGATTTCGCCGGCGGTGAAGTTAAGTTCGCTCTGAGCCAGAGCTTCTTCCATGGTTAACATAATGTATCTGTCGGTATTCTAACGGGGAGACCTCGCGCGAATGGCGCTTTGAAGACTCCGTTGCCTGACGATTGGCGTTCGTTGCCGGTGCAACAGAGGTTAAAGGTCAGGTTACTGGGTTTACAATTATTTCTCAGCCTCAGACGAGTGGCCACCAACGTGGAACTCAGGCGGTGAGGAAAATAGGGATATACCCTCAGTAAACAAGCACTTTCTGCGAATAACTGCGCCTGCGTGTTGCCTCATTGAAGAGGACACCGAAGCGGGATCTCGGGAAAGAGCGGATGGGTTCCATTGCCTCATAATAGCGGACACCGTGGCGAATGCCCGCCACGATGAGCAAAGAAACCCTGGACGAATACATCCCGAGA
>JBDNGP010000037.1:0-7725 GCA_041689265.1 Verrucomicrobiota bacterium | reverse complement strand
TCAACCTTCTGACCACTCGACATTCTCAATCCTTGGCTCGCTTTCAATGAGTTTGCGAAATGCAGCGGCAGCCTTTTCCAACGCGGGCTTGGGATCGGGACCTTTCCGAAAGAGCCCGCGCCGGGGCTCAGCTGCCACGATAGCCGTGTAACTCGTCGCCCCGGTTTCGTCCTCGCCGTGATTGTTGCAGCCGATCCACAACGGGAAGTCGCACTTCAAAAAGCACAGCTATCCAAAATCTTCCGCGACGATGTTGTCCTCCGTTTCCTGACCGTGCTTGGGGAGCTCGTCACGAATCCATTCGCAAAGCGCCTTGCCAATGAATTCATTGATGTTCTCCTCACGCTCACCGGGAAGTTCCGGGAACATGCTGGTCTGAAATTCAACCTAGGGGTCCATAAGTATTTGAAACTGCCGAAGATTTTAGTCGGTTGGCCGTTGCGGGCAAGAACCCAATTCAGATGGATGGTTTGGGATTGGTTTCAAAGAAGCGTTCTCGGCTGGATGCGGCGATTGTCCTTTTTCGAAAAAAATCAAAGTTTTGTCCTGACCGCCATGATCCGTTCGTTTTAATAGCGAAACTCAATTCAACAAAACCCAGTTTATGAAATCCTAGGAATCCACACCCAAGATCGAATCTTATCTCCTCTTCAACGGCCGCTGCGAAGAGGCCATCGAATTTTATAAAAAGGCCATCAGCGCAAAACTGGAAATGCTGATGCGTTTCAAGGAAAGCCCTGACCCGATGCCGCCCGGGATGTTACCGGACGGTTTCGAGAACAAGGTGATGCACGCCAGCCTTTTTGTTGGGGAGACGCGGGGGATGGTGTCCGATGGTTGCTCCGGGGAGAAGAGTGTCTTCGATGGTTTTTCGCTTTCAATTTCCGTCCCGACTGAAGCGGAAGCTGACAAGGCATTCGCCGCGCTGGGCCAGGGCGGTGAGATCAAGATGCCGATGGACAAGACTTTTTGGTCTCCGCGGTTCGGCATGCTCATCGACAAATTTGGCGTGGGCTGGCTGGTCACCGTCGCAGCTTAAAATCCTTTGCGATCGCAATTGTATTCATCTGAACCTCAACACAAAAAATTCCAATGAGCTTACCCAATTCAAACAACAACGGCTACATGCTCATCTTCCGCAGCACCGACTGGTACAACGGATTGTCACCCGAAGAAATGCAACAGGTCGCCGATCGCTGGATGGCCTGGTTCAACGGACTGAAGGAAAGCGGCAAGGCGATCGCCGGGAATCCACTGGAAGCAGAAGGCCGAATTGTTTCCGGCAAGAACGGGCGCACGACGGTCACCGACGGTCCCTTCGCAGAATCGAAAGAAACCCACGGCCTTTTCATTTGAAGGTATTGTTGCAGAGCATGTTGTAGGGAACGGTGGTTTTCATCGCGCTGAGTTTGAATACTGAGGGCCATGAAACTTGGGGGGCGAGGCGGATTTTGAGCGCGATCAGGGCGCAGCGAAGCACGGCAAGGTTGCCATTGAGGTTTTGGTTTTTGCTGCGCGTCTTGTCCTTTTCAAAGAGGGCGTCGCGGATCCAGTGGTTGCGGATCTCGCACCCTCCCCAGTGGCCGCGAACGAGTTGCGCGAAGCGTTTGGCTGATTGCGGGAGGAGGGTGCTGAGGTAGTGGCTCACCGTCTCCTCGGCGGCTTCCTTCTAGTATTCTTGGCTATGTCGTCGTCGCTTCATTTTTCGATTCTCTTTCTAAGAGAATCCCCTGTCCATTTTTTCCAGTACAGATCAAACACCTGGCACAGGGAGACGAAGATCCGAGGTGTTGCACCCCAAATCGCACCATTGATTTTCAACAATTTGCAAATGTGTTACTCGGGAGGTTTCAATGGTTGAGCCACTCGTCGCGGTGTTCCCGGACGAATGCATCATCGGTCATCCACGGACAACGTGTTCGGACGTTCTCAATCGCCTCGGCCTGACCTGCCGAGAGCGATTCATCCGGGTTCAGGCAGCGGATGGTGGAAAGCAGGCCCTGACCTTGCAGCACGTAGTGGATTCCCGGAATGCAGCCGGTGAAGTTGTTTGCGGCGTCGAACAGTGCGGCGTTGGCCTCGGTGATCTGCGCTGCCTTCGTCAGGAGAGTTGCGGGAACGATGCCAGCCGTACGCGCCTCACTGCATTCGGCCAGCAACTCCACAGCGCGTTTTGTCCAGCACGCCCAGTGACCGAGTAATCCCCCCGCGAAATGCAACCGGACGTTTCCACGCTCGGTCGGCACTTCAAATTCCGTGAGCAGATCGACGACGATGTTGTCGTCGTTCCCGGTGTAAAGCGCCATGTCGTCGGCCCGGCCAGACTCGGCCACAGCGCGGATGACGTCCAGGGTTTGGTAACGATTGAACGGGGCGATCTTGATACCGACGACATTGGGAATCTCGGCAAACTTGCGCCAGAATTTCGCTGAGAGCCACCGTCCTCCGGCGGCGGGTTGGAGATAGAATCCCAACAACGGAATCACCCCCGCTACCCGCTTTGCATGATCGATCAACTCGGAATCGGTCGCGCCGGGGAGTGCGGCCAGCGAGAGTAATCCGGCGTCGTAGTTCAGTTCACGGGCAACACCGGCTTCGGTGACGGCTTGTGGGGTTTCGCCGCAGATGCCGGCGATTTTCAAGGTTTTCGTGCCCGCCGATTGATCGCAGGCACCGAGGGTTTCGGAGGCAAGTTTCAAAACCGGCTTGAGGAGGGCGTGCTTTGGATCGCGAATGGCAAACTGCGTGGTGTGAACACCGACGGCAATACCACCGGCTCCTGCGGCGTGATAGTAGCGGGTGAGCGCGCGTTGGTGTTGCTCGTCGAGCTGGCCGTGTTGGTTCAACGCCAGCGGGTGCGCGGGAATCACCATGCCCGCTTTCAGTCGCTCGCGGATGTCTGCGATGTTGCCCAAGGAATTGTTCATGTTCAGTAGCTGCCGTCACGCACTTCGAAGCCGGTCTTCTTCCCGAGGTTTGTTCCGCCAGATCGAATCCAGTGGGCGGTCCAATGGACTACTTGATCCAGCGGTGTTGTCGGTGTCCCGAGGGTCGCGCAGAGTTTCGACGGGTTGCAGACGAGCGCGTCTGGAGCTTCATTGCCTTCAAGGATTGGTTCCTTGTCGAAAAGTTTTCCAAATCTTTGGGCAATGGCGCGCACGCTCAGCGGCTTCGGACAGGAAAGATTCCACGCGCTGGCGGGCGAAGTTGCGAGAGCCAGCGAACGAATGATCATTTCATTCGCATCACCCTGCCAGATGCAATTGAACCATCCGTTGGTGACATCGATTGGTTTGCTTTCCCGAACACGCATCCCGATATCGACGAGCACACCGTACCGCAGCTCCACGGCGTAGTTCAGTCGGATGCGGGCGATTGATGTGCCGTTGAGATTCGAGAAATATTCGTAGATTCGCTCGCGCGCCACGGCCGCGTTCGCGTATTCCCCCAGGGGAGTCAGTGATTGTTCCTCCGTTGCTCCTCCTTCGATCATCGGCACGAGCGGGTACACGTTTCCGGTGGACAGTGCGACGATTCGTGATTGTGCGTAGCGTTCGGCAACCAGTGCTGGAGCGAGGGTGTTCATCGCCCACGTGAGGCCGGGGTGGGTTGATGTCCCAAACTTGAGTCCCGTCATATTGATGACATTGGGTGCGTCTGGAAGTGCCAGCACCGCGTCGCGATTCAGAAGATCGGCAGGGACCGTCGTGATGCCGAGGTCGTTCAATTCGTCCTGTGCCTGTTTGTTGGTGAACCGGCTTACCGCGATGACTTCGAGCGGATGACCGGCTTCGTCCGCTGCGCGTTTCGCAAGCAGGCACAGGGTGGGGCCCATCTTCCCTCCCGCGCCGAGGACCAGGAGGCGGCCATTCAATGTGGACACGAACGTCTTTAGTGCGTCCGATGGTCGCGTCAGCTGCTCGATCAGCTGCGTTTCGGTTTCAATACTTTGGATGGCCATATCTGCTCTTATCCATGGTAGGGGGCCGCTCCCGCGAAGCCCATTCTAGAACACTGGAAGTGTGAATTGTTCGGATGTGTTGTCCCTTCAGGACATTGAAATGGGCTCGGCAGGAACCTCGCCCTACCATGGTGTGGAACTCCGGGCTCGCTCGTAACAACGGTTGTCGAAAGGCATGTTGAATCGCGTTGGGACGACTCCGCGGAGTGTGGTTCAAAATCTCGAAGGCTCGTTCGGAGAACTCGCCCCAACTTTCGATGGTCCAGTCGAGGTTTTGAGGGCCACTTCGTATCACGGTGTTCCCGGATACTCGATCCAGCCCCTGTCCGGTTGCTGCGATGCATCGCAAACCAGTGCCTAAACTTTTTCGCAAGGGCACTGATTCATACGGGATCATGGTGGTCAGACACACGGGTTACGAAAACATTTCCTTCAGACGGTAAAGACTCATCGCTACGAGTGCGAGGATCGCGACGACCGCCAGAATGTTTTGCCAGAGCTTGTTTCGGTGCTCGCCGACGATGCGCGAGTCATTCGCCATGACGAGCATGACAATGGCGACCAACGGCACGGTGAGGATCGTTGATTTTTGTGCGATGACAATTCCGCCGAGCGCCGTGCCGGAACTGATGAGGTAAAATCCCGCACCAAGACCGACGGCCATCGCGGCGGTTGTAAACCAACGGGCAGGCGGGTTATTCAACCGGGAATCGAATCCGAGCCCGTCGGCCAGGAGCGCGCCGCCAATCATCGCGTTGATCACGGTGGACGAGAATCCCGCCGCCAGAAATCCCGCGCTGAACAGCCAGACCGAAGTGTTGCCCAGCAGGGGTTTCAATTGATTTGAAAGATCTGAAGCATTGGCCACCTCGGAGCCCTTCAACACGGTTGCCGCGGTCCACATGATCATCAGCGATACCACGAACAAAACGCTGATGCCCACGATGGACTCTTTCACTCCGGTGGCGAGATCTCCTTTTTGCCAGCCTTTCTGCCGGGCCAGCGATGATTGATAGAGCGCCGCAATGACTGAAAACGTCGTTGCCGAAAGGCCGATCATCAGCCCGGTCAGTTCGACCGGCCAGCCGCGGGGTATCAATCCCCGGAACAACTCCATCGGATTGGGTTTCGCGACGATCAGGTTGAAGAGAAAGGCGACCAGCATCACGGCAACCAGCGCAGTCATGACTTTCTCCAGCAGGCGATACAGTTGTTTCGCACCGAAGACGAACCCTAGACCGGCCACCCCGACGGAGAGCATCCACACCGATTCCGAAACGCCGGTCAACGATTGGAGCGCCGTGCTGCACGCGATATAATTTGACGATTGAAAACCGGCACAAACGGCGAATGCCAGACAGCCGATCAGGATTGCCAGCCATCGTCCGTAGTGGCGCGCGACCAGCGTAAGAATCGATTCCTGGTTCAAGATGCCCATGCGCGCCGACATGGCGGTGAACACCATCATGAAGGAAGCCGTGGCCACCAGCACCCAAACCAGCGACATGCCGGCCGAAGCGCCAATTTTCGAGGCGATGGTGATCGTGCCCGGACCAATGACCACCGCCGCAGTGATGAGGCCTGGCCCGAGGTTCCGCCACAGACTGCGGCGTCGCCCAGTTGCCTCCAGCGAACTGGTGACGGATGTGGCGGGTTGAGTGTTTTCGGTGGGAGTGGACATGGCTTGTGCTGAATGTTCAACGAATCGCTTCTCTTGCGCAACCCGGCAATCATATCCGAGGTCGCATCAGCGCTTGTCAGATGATCCCTCGTCAATTATCACGATGCTGTTCGATTTCGGAGCAAGTGTCGGCGAGACCGTGCGCCGACAGTCCAGACCATGAAAAAGCAAATGTTATTGTCGAAACGGAGAGGCTGATCATCCGGTTGCTTGCCGAGGAGGATGTTCCCGCGCTGGCGTTACTTTGGGCCGATGAACAAGTCACTGGGTTTATGGGCGGTCCTCGGGATTTTGAACAAGTGTCGGCTTCGCTCCGGGATGATCTGCACTCGCCAGTCCGGCAGCTCGAGCTCTGGCCTGTCGTCGAGCGCATTCGCACGCTGCAGGATTTCTTGGAACGACCTTTTGTCTTCGAGACCCCAAGCCCCTACGTCGGCTTCACCGGGTCCACCATGTCCGAGTGGGAATTCATCTCCCGCATGGCCGAGGACGCGAACTGCGGGTTGCTGCTGGACGTGAACAATGTCTACGTTTCCAGTGTGAACCACGACTTTGACCCGGAGGAATACATCCGTTCGGTTCCGCACGAACGCGTGGTGCAGTTTCACCTCGCGGGACACACCGACTGCCAGACGCACCTCATCGACACGCACGACAGCGAGGTTATTGATCCGGTCTGGAAACTGTACCGACTCGCCCATCGATTGACCGGCGGGGTTTCCACATTGCTGGAGTGGGACGCCAGCATCCCTCCGTTTCCGGTCGTGCATGCCGAGGTCCTGAAGGCCCGGCAACACATCGGCGATGAACTGGCCGACTCCGTCATGACCGCGCCGCCCGCATTCGGTGAACCCATCAAGGCAGAGAAATATTCACGATCCGTTCCGCATCCGTTGCATCACGTCGCTGTCGAAGTGGAATGAACCCGCCAAAATCCAACGCCGCACCTTCGGAAGTCAGCCGGCTCCAGCAATGGTTTCAAGCCGTCGTCACCCACCCGGATGGCGTGGAAGCCGGAAAGTTGATCGCCCTCCGTCCATCCGAGCTGGAAAAGGTGGTCACGCGCTCCCGCGCTTTGACCGCCGGTGAGCGTCTGGCCATCTACGCGAACGCCTACCACACCCGACTGATCGAGTGCCTGGGCGACGTCTTCCCGATGCTCAAGCGCACGCTCGGTGAGGAGGCGTTTGACGGATTTGCTTTTGGTTACCTGCAGGAGTATCCCTCGCGCAGCTATACCTTGAATGATCTGGGGGAACACTTCGCCCAATATCTTGAGGAGACCCGCCCAACCGACGAGGAACTAGCTGAACCTGACGAAGCTGACGATGACCCCGTCGACCTGGGCGACGACTGGCCCGGGTTTCTCATCGATCTCGCGCGCTTGGAATGTGCGATCGCCGAGATCTTCGATGGCGAAGGGGTGGAGGGCCGGACATCGCTCCAGGGCGATCAGCTTCTGGGCATCCCACGCGAACAACTTCCGGACGTGCAACTGCAGACCGTTCCCTGTCTTCAATTGTTGGCGACGCGTTTTCCCGTGAACGACTATTACACAGCCATTCGCAGGGCCGCCGACGAGGAACCCGTGGCTCTCCCGGCGGCAGCGGAGTCGTTCGTCGCGCTCACGCGACGGGACTACATTGTGCGGCGCTACAATCTGACCCGCACCGAGTTCGAACTGATGCGTTCCATTCAGGCAGGCGAACCGGTTGGCCGGGCCATCGAACGTGCCGCAGATGTTGCCGAAGAAGGAGACGAAGAACTTGCGATGAATCTCGAACGTTGGTTTCGCAACTGGACGGCGGAGGGATTTTTTTGTTCTGTCCGTTCCTAGGTCCCCTGACACTCGTCGGCCTTCACCTGTTTCGCGTACTCGAGTGGCGAAGGAAAATGCTGTCAGCTCGCCGTGACGTCGACAGGTTCGTTGAGATTGAAGAAGACGGCGCGTTTTTGAATCAATGACCTCAGGAGGCGAATAATTACGCTACGGAGGAGGCGGTCATTGTTAGGTATGGTTTGTTTTTGGTGCGCCGGTTTTTTGTTTTTGGTTTTCTTCCCGGCGCCGGTTTCGCTGGGCAAG
>JBDNGP010000036.1:0-4749 GCA_041689265.1 Verrucomicrobiota bacterium | reverse complement strand
GGCCGCCTCGAAAGGCTTCGGAGCCGCCGTTTTTTAGGTGCCGCAAAACGTCGATTGAAATTTTTGTGGACGCCGAGCAAGCCCGCAAAGTGTCCCATGCTTTTGGTGGTTTCATAAAATTGTGCGCGTTTGTGTTTTTTTTAGGTCTCATAAAGAGCGTGCGAAATGACTCTTAACCCGCGATCCATCCCCGGTTAAAAGATTCCTTACCGGGGGGGGGGGGTCGTTCACCATCGAAAGCCTTCGCGAGGCCACGTGGTAGCTTCTTCGACCTTCGGCCTGGACTTGACCAGCTCGATGCGCTGGCGACCTCCCAGGACGCAGCTATACAGAACTTCGAAATCTTGCGCCAGAAGCTCGACGACGCGCTGATCATCTGCCTCGCTGAATATCCAGACGGTCACCCTCGGTTCGTCAACGTCGAACCACCCGTGGAGCAATGCGCGTTTCATCGCCGGTTCTCCTTCGTCATGTTCGCGAACCTCGTGTGCTCCGGTCGGAAGAGTAACCTCAATTTACCGACGCGCCCGTTCCTGTTCTTGGCAACGATGATCTCCGCTTCCGTGTCCTCGATATTCGGGCGGTGGATGAAAATCACTGAATCGGCGTCTTGCTCGATGCTCCCGGACTCGCGCAAATCGGACAGACGCGGTGGTCGGTTGCCGTCGCGATCATACTCACGGTTCAGTTGTGCGAGAGCGAGAATCGGCAGCTTCAGTTCCTTGGCCAGAGCCTTGATGCCTCGGGAAATTTCCCCTACCTCGACGGTTCTGGTCTCGCTCTTTTTCGCTCCCTTCAAGAGTTGCAAGTAATCCAGCACGATGAATTTGATGCCGTGCCGTTGTGCGACGTGACGCGCCAGTCCTGCGAACCGGGCAAACGTCAGCCCGCCCTGATCGACGATGTGCAGCGGTGCCTTGGAAATCTTCGCGTGCGCTGGAGTCATGCTTATCATGTCCGCTTCGGACAGCTCCCCCGACTCCGCCCTCTCCATAGACACGCAGGCCATCGAACAGGTCAGCCGCAGCGTCAGCTCCTCCGCGCCCATTTCCAGACTGAAAACGGCGGTCGGTATTCCGTCGTGAACCGCGACTCGCTCGACGATGTTCATGGCCAACGCCGTCTTGCCGCGTGAAGTTGCGGAAGCGAGTACAATCATTTGCCCCGCCTTCATTCCACGCAGAATGCGGTCGAGGTCGTAAAACCCGGTTGGCAGGCCGTTGAGTTGGCCACGGCTTGCTTGAGCTGCTTCCATGCGGTCAACCGTGGCCCGCAACAGCTCCTTGATGCTGCGGTCCGCCCCGGTGGCGACCTCGTTTCCGATGGCGAGCAACCCGGCTTCCGTTTCGCCCATTGCTTCCTCGAACGTGCCGCCGTTCCGCGCAGCGACTCCAATTTCAAACGACAGCGCGAGCAACCGCCGTTTGCCGTAGTTGTCCCTGAGCAATTCCAGGTAAGGCTTGAGGTTCGCCGCGCTCGGCGTGTAGTCAGCCAACTCGCTCATTGCTGCGATGCCGCCCACCCGGTCCAAGTCATTTCGGCGACGCAGCGCCTCCGTCACCACGATGACGTCAACCGGCCTCCCGGCCTCGGACGTGTCCACGATGGCGCTGAAGATGTTTTGGTGGCGCAGGTCATAGAACCACTCCGGCCGCGCCTTGAATGCGATGGCATCGGCCACACAATGCCGGTCCTGTAACATGCATGACAGGGCTCCCCGTTCGGCTTCGAGAGAATGCGGTGGCAACAGATCGTTCATCGGCCGTCCTCCCAGTTCTTGGTAAGCTCGGACTCTCGCATTTTTTGCCACAAAGCGTTCTTCTGTTCTCCGGTCATTTCCTCAAACGGTATTTCCCCAACAGCCGAAGGCGCGTTCCCTTCTTCCTTTATTGAGTTTATTTCCTTATATAGGGAACGGACTTTAAGTCCGGATAATTTCGGATCCTCTGTCCCATCGATAGGACTTAGTGTCCGTTCGATAGGACTTAGTGTCTGTTCGATAGGCGTTGGTTGCGTGTCGAATGAAAGCAGCGTGTATGTTGCAGCTGACCGAACGCCCGGCTTGCTGATATGCACGACGCCCGCCGCTTCCAGTTGTGGGAGTGATCGCCGAACCGTCCTCGCATTAAATCCGCAGCGCCGCCCAATGGTTTCCTGTTCCACGGTGAACACGTTGCGGCCCTCGTCGCTGGCGATCCACGTCAGCGCGTTGTAGACGGCAAGCGCGGTTGAGTAGTGTTTGACCGCCGAACAATTCCTGATTCGCTCCAAGGTCCTCTTGGAGGACCAGATGAACGGCGCCTCTTGTTTTGGCGTGCCTCGTTGCTTCAAGGCTTCCTCCGTGCCGATGGCAACCACGATGGTTTCATACACAACCAGACGGCGAATCGCTTCGGCAACCAGGTGACTCGACCTTCAACGACGACCGCCAGCCAATCGCGCCGCCGTGGCCGGTCTGCTGGACGTGCTTTAATGCGTCGCCAAAACGAGCTTGAAAGCGCAGCGATGGTTGGTATGGTGGCGGCAGTTAGTCCCCCATTCCTCTCGCGTCGGCTCGCAACCGGCGCTTTTTCTTTTGGCTCAGACATTGGCAGGACCCTTTAGGTGGATACCTGGATGCTCAGCGCCAGCTTGATTCAAGAGCCATTCGTCCGCAGCGGGGCGAACGACGTAAACCAATCCGTTGATTGATTTTGTGGGAAGTCCTCGCTTGCGCATCCGCCAGCCCCACACTCGGGACCGTCCGATTTGCTCAAGCCATAGTTTGATGGATACTAAGTTTTGTTTCATGTCGCTCCACATAGGAGCAAAATGAAACAGAGTTGAAACGGACACGTAATGGACCCATTACTTGTCCACCTTCTGAGCGACTCCAGGGAGCCCCAATCGACTCCATATTTTTTGAAGTGCCACTTCTGATAAATCGCGCATCTTGCAGCGACTTCTACAGGTCATCAATAGCCTGTTCTGACTCATCAAGCAAAGCGGGGACTGGTCGCCGTCGTGCTTCGCCCAGTAGGTTTGCAGAAATCGCTCAATCTTGGAGAACAGCTCAAGCCAGAGTTTCTTTCGGGATCGTGGTTTTTTCGAGAGCACTTTTCCGAGTTTAACGAAGAAAGCGAAATCGTTTTCCAACCGCGATTCCTCGATCAGAGCACCACATTTCGAAAGTCGAAGGTCCCTGTCGTCAAGCGTCATGTATCTAAGCAGGATGTCCTGATAAAACGCGAGCTGTTGAAGATAGTCACCCTCCGCTGAATCAGCCTTCATCGACTTTGCTTTGCGGAAGTTTTTCGCCCGAATGAACCGGCGGTTGAATTCCTTTGCGCCAGCAGCATCCACAAGTTTTTGAATCTTCGACAGGTCCACGCTCATGCCGCCTCCTGTGTAGCTTCAAAAATCACCGGCTCGAAGTTCAGTTTCCCGGCCTGCTGTCGTCGATAGTCTGGCCTCAAATGCGCGTAAACTTTTGCCAGCATGTTTGCGTCGGTGTGTCCGCTCCATTGAGCAATCGTGAGCCAGTCGCAGCCGCTCATTACGGCGTAGCTTATGAAATGAACACGGAGGTCATGCGGGTGGATTTGCAGGCCGGTTGACTCCCTGGCTGTCTTCCAGGATTCGGGCGGTTCGCAGGCGTGCGCCCCGTTGTCGTGGTAAGATGGAAACAGGTAAGCAGACGGGGGGCGCCTGTTGTGCATGTCACGCAATAAAGCTTCCAGTTTTGGGTGAAACTCAACATACCGTTCCTTGTCGGTTTTCGACCCGTAGATGTTGACCTGTCGAGCCTCCCAGTCGACGCGCTCCCATGTCAAGCCCAGCACTTCGTTCCGTCGTGCGCCGGTGTATGCGATCAACAGGCAGTAGTCCTTAGGATCGGCACCAAACACCTGGAGCTTCCCCAAAGCTTCTGCGAAAACGTTGACCTCTTCGGTCGTGAACAGTTTGCGTTTCTTGTTCTCTTTTGACGGCCGTTCAACATGGGGCATTGGGTTGAATGAAATAATCCGGTCCCCAAGTGCCTTCTTCATCACGATCGCCAAAACATCCAACCGGCTGCGAATTGTGTTTGGTTTCACTGAGGCCTTGCTCCAATCGGTGCAAACGTCCCTGATGATCTGCGGGGTGATGGCGTCCAGCTTGTAGCCGCCAAGCACGGGCAACCACGCGCGGACACCGGATTGCCGCGATGAGAACGA
Organism: Verrucomicrobiota bacterium; assembly: GCA_041689265.1. GTDB lineage: Bacteria > Verrucomicrobiota > Verrucomicrobiia > Limisphaerales > RI-55 > JBDNGP01. Next base: position 553 of record JBDNGP010000036.1, on the reverse strand, counting down.
CCTTGGCGTTTTCAATTTTCGTTGCCGGTATCCTTCCAGCCACGACAACATGTAGTCCCGCAAGACCGGAATCGTGGACGGCGGCGCGGTGCCATTGTCCCTTTGATGAAGAAGTTCAGTTAACGCCTTTTTTGCCTCCGTTGGATTGTCGGCTCTCAACCGCTTTTTGGTGAGCTTGGTTTTGCCGGTCGCTGGATCCATCAACCGAAGCTGCGCGTAGTAATTCTGGTTCCGGAGCCAGAGCCCTTCGATCGGCTTGCCTCGCCGATCACTTACCTTTATGAACTTGCTTGTCGTGTCCTGTTTCATAGCGTTCCAGCGTTGTGCGTAGCGTATCACGGCAGAAACAAATAACAAGTGAATAACAAATTGTGCCGAAACTGCCGCTTTTAAAGGGGAAACAGCACTACTAGAAATATGTTGGACATCAAACGGATTCGGGAAGATGCGGACGCGGTAAAGGCGCGTCTGGCGCTGCGCCACGCTGGCGATGAAAAGAGCATTGATGAACTGCTCGAACTCGACGAGCAACGCCGGCAGGCCATTACGGAAG
>JBDNGP010000035.1:0-3091 GCA_041689265.1 Verrucomicrobiota bacterium | reverse complement strand
TCTCGGGATGTATTCGTCCAGGGTTTCTTTGCTCATCGTGGCGGGCATTCGCCACGGTGTCCGCTATTATGAGGCAATGGAACCCATCCGCTCTTTCCCGAGATCCCGCTTCGGTGTCCTCTTCAATGAGGCAACACGCAGTCGGCATCTGCTTGGAATCTGAAGTTGCCGCCATTGCACACACGGCCTAACATTCGCAAATGAAACTGCGTTTGGTTGTCGAGTTTGACGGTGAGACCGGTCGGTGGTCGGCTGTGTTCCCAGAGTTGCCCGGATGCGCCTCCGCCGGTGATACGGAGGACGAAGCCATTCACAACGCAAATGAGGCTCTTGCGTTGTGGTTCGAGCCGTCGTCCGAACCCCTGCCCGTCGGTGCCAGGGTCGTCGAGGTCGCCCTGCCTTGAGTTCGCATTTTCCAGTCTGCAGTGCCCGGGATGTCACCCGGGTAATGCGAAAAAAGGGCTTCTCCCTTGTTGGCCAAAAAGGCAGCCATCAGAAGTGGCGACATCAAAGCGGTCGCCAGGTGATCGTGCCGGACCACGGCGGCAAGCCCCTTCCGATAGGCACGCTTAAGAGCATCATTGAAGGCAGCGGCCTGGCTGTGGAAGACTTTCGTTGAACCTGGTCTGAACGCGCCATTCGACGCGTTTTTGCGGTATCCCGCTTTCAATCGCGCGGCCATCCAATGCGATGTTTTTCCTGCCGGCCCGGCGCAGTTCGCTTCTGACGTTCTCCGAAACCTCAACTAGACGGTCAGAACGATTCGGGCCGTGGCGGACCGACATAGGGTTTCGCACCGAAATGTTTGTTCCGGGTGCGGTCCACTTTCAGGAGAGCCGGGTCGGTGGTTTCGGGTGCAGTGATGAAGCCGTGATAACGCCCCATCCAATAGGCGAGCAGCCAGGCGCCCGGTTCGATCACGTCGCGTCCGCCGGTGCCGCCGTCGGCCTGCATGGTCCAGTGATCCCAACGCATCGGCTCGGTTTCACGCGGCGAGAACGGGCGGATGCCGGCTTTGTAAACGGTGTATCCCAACGGCGTCCGGAGATCGGCCCGGTGGGAATTTTGGAATGACCAGACGATGAGATCGAGCGGCCATTCCCGAAGATGCTTCACCGATTCGCCAACTTCGCAATCGTTCCCGGTGAGGGAGCCATAAACAAAATTAAACCAGGGATTCTGTTCAATGCGAATCACCTCGTAGCTGCGTTCCAGACTGCGGCGATACGTCGCCCGGAGCAGGGGATCGTTTTCGTAGGTGAGCAAATTCGCATAGCTCCAGAGGGCCAGCCCGTCGAGAAAGTGCAGGACGCCATCCGGCGGGAACGTGTTGCGTTGGCGGAGCGTGTGATCCGGGTAGCCCATCTCCACCAGTTGGCGATACGCTTCACCGGCCCGGGCATCACCCGCAAGAACTTCCGCTGTCTTCATGAACGACAACACCTGCAGACATTGCAGCCCGCGATCATACAGACCTTCTTCGGTGGTAAAATACTCCGGACTCCAGCGGCCCCAGCGGGTCGGCTTTCCATCGACGTCAACCAGGTTCCAGCCGTTGTCCGTAAGGTGGTTGGCAATGCTCGCAAGATGTTGTTTCGCCTGGATGATTTCTTCGCCCTGCGCAACGTGTTCGAGGAAGAGTTTCGTGGCGTAGAAATGGGAACAGACCTCATCGCTGGAAGTGTCGCCCTTCCACTCGAACAATCCATCGGCCGTGTCGTGCCATTCAGCCGGTGCGTCGCCTGATCCGTGATCGGCCTGATGGCCGATCTCACCCTTGGCCCAGACTGAGCGTGCGATGAACCCGGGCATGGGCGTCATAGTCTCAAGCCAGCGGAGCGCCCGGAACGTGTCAACGGCGTGAGCGCGCGCCTCGGGATCCTTGGTCACGGCGTATCGATAGGCTTGTGCGGCGAGATAATTTCCCGTGTACCCACCGTCGTTGTCGCTGACTTCGCGAACGTACTGTTTGAGCCCTTCATCCCATTCGAGCTTGTAGGTGAAGCCGAGCCGGTGCTGTCCCCATTCGTCGAGGTGTCGTTCATAGTAGTCCGCTTTTTTCTGCAACGTGTAATCCTCGTATTCGATGATGCCGAGCCCCTTGGCGGTGGCGATGTAAACGACACGGTCGGCCGAGGCAATGGCGTTGACCTGTTCATCCGGCAACCAGCGTCGTCCGGCGAAATAGTGGAACTCTCCGTTGACCATCCGGATGGCGCCGCGACTGGTGCCGACCCAGAGATCGTTGTCAAAACCGGATGCCAGACAGGTCGTGTCTTCGTAGCAGAGCCCTTGCTCGCCACGAATGCTGGTCAACGACATGCCGCGCAGCAATCCCAGTCCGCGATCGGTGGCGATGTAGAGCGCGCTGCCCTGGCTCAACGCATCACGGGTGTTCTTCGATGGCAGGCTGCCCCAGTCCCACGTCTTGTCCGACCCCCATTGATAGACATTGAGCCCGCCGATTCGATTTCTGTCGTAAAACGTCAACCGACCATTGCCCTGTACGTAGAGAGTTTCGTTGTGCGAAATAACGAGGGCGATTGGAAACGGCGCGTCCGATTCGGTGAGGGGTGTCAGTTGATCGCGGTCAACCCAATGAAGCTTCCGACCGCTGGCGACGATGGTTTGTCCGAGATGATCGGTGACGTCCGTGGTCGGTTCATTGGAAATCTTCGTCCATTGTCCATTCTGAAATCGGTGGAGACCCGGACTCGTGATCGCCCATAAAGCATCGCTGGTTGCGACAAGTCGACGGACCGGCACGGTCAGTTCGGTCACGGCAATCAACCGGTTGCTGTCGAGTTTGAGAAGTCCCTGATCCGAACCGGCGAAAACCTGGTCCTCAAAAATGGCGACCGAAGTCAGCGGACTGGACGAGGAAACCTGGCGACCAACCTCCTGCAAATAGACCGCGTCCGGCACCGGTTTCCAAAGCTGCGGAAGCGGAACGCCCGAAGGGGAATCTGAGGCGAATACTCCACAAGCAAACGCAAAGAAAAGAAACGGTTGAGTCAATTTGGTGAACGGACGAGTCATGCGGGACGCGACAATGGCGTGGCGACCGCGCGGAGTAAAGTCGTGAGATGGA
>JBDNGP010000034.1:0-20260 GCA_041689265.1 Verrucomicrobiota bacterium | reverse complement strand
GGCTTGGAATCCCGCATGTGGAGAACCTCCATGACCGCCACCGTGATGAGCGTGACTAGCAGCGCGAGGCTGGTCGTGGCCATGATGATGCCCATCAACTTCTGCTTGATCGGGAGGTTGGCGAGCATTTGCGATCTCATTCGGCGGCCTCCTCCTGCGGCTGTTTGATGGGCAAGGCCAGGCGGATCACCTGGGCGCTGACCTTGACTCCCGATTGCTCCATCGATTTTCGGTTGAATTCAAAACGCAGTTTCCCTTCGACCTTCCGGTAGTTGACGACGCCTCCCAGCCGGTAGAGCGCGTCATGTTCGCCGAATGAAAGGACGGGCCGGCCAGCCAGCAATGCGAGCGTCTGAACGATGACGTCCTCGCTGGTTTCGGAAAAATAGACGGCCTGAAATCCGACGATGTCCGCCGGGTTTTTTAGGCTGACAACCGTGACGGTTCTGCCCGAAATCGTGATTCCTTTAAACGCCGCGTTGAACTCTTTGACGGGCGGGTTCCTTCCGATGATGCCGAGGTGAAACGCGGACGACCCGTCCTTGAACGCGTTGTCCGGCCACTGGGCGCTTCGCAATATGATGGAAGTCATGACCGCCTTCACCGACTCCGCCCCGGCACGTGCCGGGGAGTCCGCCACCATCGGCAGCGGGGCGAATGTTGCGATCACCAGTAAACAGCATGCAACCGCCGCCTTCAGGCAGGCGGCTGTCAGCCTTCCAATCCTGGAATTTACCGATTCCATTAAAAATCCCATCTGATGCCCGCCACGACGCTCCGTTGCACGAGACCGGCTTGGAACGGCAGTAGTGAGGGTGCAAACTCCTGGTGAGGACTGTCGATCAGGTTGCGACCGGAAATGGAGAATTCCAGGTTGTCAACCGGACGCCATCCCAGTCGCAGATCCAGCGTGAGATAGGAGGGCACATTGATGCCGGGGAGTTCACCGACGTATCGGACCGTGCTGTCAAATTCCACGTCGAACGGCAGGTTGACCAAGGACTGGACGGAAAACTGGTTTTGCGGACTTTTGCCCGAGACGTCGGCGCTGCTCGAACCCTCCAATTCCATTTCCAGGAACGTGTAAGAGAGACGCCATTGCCACCAGTCGGTCGCCTGCCAGCGGGCGGCGAGCTCGGCTCCGTAAGTGTAGCCGCCCGCGTCGTTTGTGGCGTAGATCGGAACGACAATTCCAGGCGGATCGGGGTCCGGGTAAGGGGGACCGGTTTCGAATCCGCGCAGGTTGTCGTAGTCTTGAAAAAACAGTGCGAGATCAAAGCTCAGACGCGCATTGGGCTGAATGCGGTAGCCGAGTTCGTAGGCTGTCAGTTCTTCCGATCCAAAATCACCGTTGCCCAAATAGGTGACGTAGCCGGGGAGTATCGGATGAACCACGCCCGGCGGCATCACGGAGTCGAGAATGCGCGCGCTTCTCTCCGCGCGGGACGGTGTCCGGGTGGCCCGCGACACGGCGCCCCACAACGTGTGGTGTTCGTTGGGCGTCCAGGCGAGACGGATGGTCGGCTGCGGCTCAAACCCGGTGTAATTGTTGTATTGGAGTTTTGATCCGAACGTCAGGATCAGTTCGTCCGGAAGGATCGACCAGTCGTCCTGCGCATAGACGCTCGCCAGGTAGTGGGTTTCGCTGTCCTTCGAAAAGGACAGAAGTTGCTGCGCCGCCGTGATGTCATCCGTGGAAACGCGTCCGTCCACGCCCACGCTGATGTCGTGACGATCCGCCACGATTACCCGGTAGTTCAGGTCGGCATCCCAGGTGTAGAGGTTCTCCTCAAAGTAGTAATTGCTTCGTCGTGTGTAGTCGAAGTAGGACTGGAAACTGACCTGCGAATCCGCGTCCAGCTGTTTCGTCCACCGGCCCAAAATATTTGCCCCCACTGGTTTCGTCCTGTTCGGTACGTTGGCGACGTACGGCGGCTGGTTGGTGGGCGAATACTGTATCTGGTTGAACTCACCGAGAAACACATCTCCCTGTAACGTCCAGTCCACCGTGTCGGAGGATTCCCAGTCCGTTCGAAATCCGACCTGGCCGGACTGCGCATCGTCGCCCGCGCCCTGTCCGTTGGTCAACGTGGTCTCGTTCTGCAAATTGTATTTGGCGGAAATGCGCAGCCACGCCGAGTCGCTCAGCTCCATTCCGTAGCGGAAGCTCCCGATGAACGGGTCCATGTTCCCGCCCGCCACGGAGACCATCCCGCCCTGGGTGTCCTTCGCGCTTTTGCTGATGATGTTGATCACGCCGTTGACGGCGTTCGCCCCCCAGACGCTGGCGCCGGGACCGCGGATGACCTCGATCCGGTCGATGTCCTCCAGCACGGGGTTTTGCATGTCCCAGAACACGCCGGAGAAGAGCGGGGTGTAAATGCTGCGGCCGTCGATCATCACCAGCAGTTTGTTGGCGAACATGTCGTTGAATCCGCGGACGGAGATCGCCCAGTTCTGGGAACCCATCTGCGCCACCACCAGTCCGGGGATCAGACGCAACGCGTCTTCAAAGTGGGTGACGCCCGAACGTCGCAGATCTTCGCTGGTAAGCACCGCAATGGCCGCCGAGGTCGCATTCAGCCTCTGCTCCTTTTTGGAAACGGAAGTCACCTCGATGTTCATGAGTTCCTCAAGACTCATCTGCCGAAGTTGCTGGACGCCATTGTCCTCCTCGGCCAACAGCGCGGGAGCCGCCAGCAGCGCGACGCCGATCAATGCGGATCGGAAAAATCCTTGCCCGACCCGAAATTTGAATGCCTTTTTCACCGGTATTAAACCCACCAAATCAGCGACATACGCAGTTGTTTACCCGGCCAAGGGAGCGCCGATCCATTCGTGGCCCGCACAGGATTATCGGAGAGGATCGCAGAAACTTGAGATTCAACCCGCAAAACGGCCGGTTTCGACCCTGATTTAGTGGAAATGAGCGCTGGTCTTTCAAAAAACACGATGGTAAACAACGCGCCGCTCTCGGACTGAATGGACACCGTCCGGACCGTAAAACGCCTATGATGACCGCCCACGAACTCTTCGGATTTATGTCGCCAAAAATGGCCTCGGAAATCGTTGAGTGGACCTTCAACGAAGACAAACCGACCTATAAAGCCGCCCTCCAGGGGGTTGCTGCGGTAAAGAAAGTGCGTCCCGTGTTTCTCCAGCGTCAACCGCGCGCCCAGCGCGATTCTGCCATGATCAGCGCCTTTGGTCGCCCGGCGTTGGAACAGGCAGCCGGAGCCATTTTGCGCAACTGGCTGACCAAGAGCAAAACCAGCCTGCTCACCGATTTTCTGGACGGGCTCGGGCTCGAACACGAGAAGGGCGTGCTGGAGAATCTCCCCGAAGGCGTGGAGGACGCGAAGCTCAACGAAGCCATCAACTCGATCCTCGAAAAGCATCCACAGGAATACGTCGCGGTCTATCTTAACGCATTCAACTCGATGAACGAAACCAGCTGGAGCAATCTGGATACGCTGCTCAGAAACGACGGACGACTTCAGCTGCACGGATAGTTTTCACGGTTTGCGTGAAGGGAATTCATTGAATTTCGACTGGCCAACCCCGCTGCCGCCGCTATTTTGGACGGCTCAATTCTGAAGATTTTATACTATGGAACCCCAAGGTGATATTGCATTGATCGGCCTGGCCGTCATGGGCCAGAACCTCATTCTGAACATGAACGACCACGGCTACACCGTCGTGGCCTACAACCGCACCGTCGAGAAGGTCGAGCACTTCCTCGCCAACGAGGCCAAAGGCACCAAGATCATTGGCGCCACCTCCATCGCGGACATGGTTTCCAAACTCAAACGCCCCCGCCGCGTGATGATGCTCGTCAAGGCCGGCCAGCCGGTCGACGACTTCATCGAGCAGATCATCCCGCACCTTGAACCCGGGGACATCATCATCGACGGCGGCAATTCGCTCTTTAACGACACCGATCGCCGGGCCAAATACGTCGAGTCCAAGGGAATGCTCTACATCGGCACCGGCGTTTCCGGCGGTGAAGAGGGCGCGCGTCGCGGACCCTCAATCATGCCCGGCGGTTCGCCCGCCGCGTGGCCGCACGTGAAAGGAATTTTCCAGGCCATCTCCGCGAAGGTGGACGGGGGCACTCCGTGCTGCGACTGGGTTGGTGAAAATGGTGCCGGCCACTACGTGAAGATGGTTCACAACGGCATCGAGTACGGCGACATGCAGCTCATCTGCGAGGCCTACAACATCATGAAGAATGGTCTCGGCATGAGTGCCGACGAGATGCATGAGGTATTCGCCGAATGGAACAAGGGCGAACTCGACAGCTACCTGATCGAAATCTCCCGCGACATTCTCGCCAAGAAGGACGACGACGGCCAACCGCTGGTGGACAAGATTCTCGACACCGCCGGCCAGAAGGGCACCGGCAAATGGACCGTGATCAATTCCCAGGAGCTCGGCATCCCCATCACCTTGATGGCGGAAGCCGTTTACAGCCGTTGCGTCTCCGCATTGAAAGACGAACGCGTGAAGGCCTCCCGCAAACTCAAGGGACCACGTCCGCTTCTCTCCCAGGCGAAAAACGAGGAGAAAAAGAAAGCATTTATCAACGATATTCGCGACGCGCTGTACGCCTCGAAGATTGTCAGCTACGCGCAGGGTTACATGCTCATGCGTGCGGCGGCGGCGGAATACAAGTGGAAGCTCAACTACGGCGGCATCGCCCTCATGTGGCGCGGTGGTTGTATCATTCGCAGCCGGTTCCTCGGCAAGATCAAGGAAGCCTACGACACCAAGCCGAAGCTCGAGAATCTGATGCTCGACAACTATTTCCGGGGCGAGATCAAGCGTTGCCAGAAAGGCTGGCGCAACGTCATCGCCGCAGCGGCAAAGAAGGGCATTCCGGTTCCAGCATTCAGCACGGCACTCGCGTTTTACGACCAGTATCGCAGCGCCGTTCTTCCGGCAAACCTGTTGCAGGCGCAGCGCGACTACTTCGGCGCACACACCTACGAGCGCGTCGATCAACCGCGTGGTCAGTTCTCCCACACGAACTGGACCGGGCGTGGCGGAGACGTTTCCAGCTCGACCTACAACGCGTAACCAGCGGCATGACAAAACTTCAATACCGCCCGGCGGATTTCCGCCGGGCGTTTTTTTGTGGCCGTATTGATGCCGACAGCCGCAGCGGCTCCAGGCTCATCGTGTGTTGATGGAAACCACGACCACCCAAATGTATTCCCGTCAAACCGCCGTTCGCCGAACTTGTCGCGCCCTGACATACTGACGCGGCGGAACTCAATCTCACCCCGTGAGAACACTGGAATAGAGTGCGGCCAGCGGTTTTCGCTGAAGATTGAATTTGATCCGAGGAGACCGCTGCGAACAACGAAATGCGCTGCCGCCAGTTTCCGTGAAACCTTCTGGTGAACAGGTTCGAATGAACCAGGCGCGTTCTGGAGACAGTCGAATGAAAATTGCGGGCCTGTGCGACCGGCTATTTTACGTGGTGACGGGGGACCCGTCTTCGTGCCCATCAGTAGAAAACAGGGAGATCAAGTCTCGGCGACCGCCGCTCTCTTCGTTGATCGGAGCACTTCCCGTCTCGAGATGCATCCGAATTCCAAAGGCAGAACCGGCGGTACACGGTCGTGAGTCTGACGATGGCTCGCGCGGCGGCGGCGAACCCGATGAGACAGTCGGGCTAGGCTTTGACCAGATAACCGTCGGCAAGCTCCACGAAGGACGCCGCCGATTTTTGGCCCCAGGCTTCGTCGTAGCCGAGTTCGTTGGCGAGGAGTTGGCCAACGAGCGGCGCCGCTTCGATGGCGGCCTGTGCATCCAGCAGCAGACTGCGGGTTCTGCGGGCGAGGATGTCCTCGACACAGCGCGCCATTTCCTCGCGGGCGGCCCACACGGCTTCGGCTTTGCAATAGGGCAGTCGCGGATGAAGCGGTTCCAACAAGTCGGGTTGTTCATGCGCGAGGTTGAGAATCTTTTCCGCATCTGACCCGAAAAGGTTGATCAGCGGTGAACCCTCAAACTCTTGGTGGGTGCTGCCGTGGATCGGCAAGTGATGGGTGCGGCAATCCCGTTTATCAAATCCCGCGACGGTTTCAGCGTGATCGATCGCGTCTTCGGCCATCCGACGATAGGTTGTCCACTTGCCCCCGGCGATGGTGAGGAGGCCCGTTTTTGAAACGACGATCGTATGATCACGAGACAGCGCGGCCGTGTTCTCACCGTCACCCTGTTTAACCAAAGGGCGAAGTCCGGCGAAGACGCTGAGCACATCCGCCCGGGTGGGATCGGTGTGCATATAGCGCGCGGCATTCTCGAGGATGAAATCGATCTCTTCCCCGGTGGCCCTTGGTTCCAGTGAAATATCTTCGGTGCTCTCGTCGGTGGTACCAAGGACGACGTATCCGTGCCAGGGAACGGCGAACAACACGCGTCCATCAGTGGTGTGCGGCACCATGATCGCCGCATTCCTCGGAACAAACTGTTGCGGTAGAACGAGGTGAACGCCGCGACTGGCGGCAATGATGTTTTTACCGGCGGGCTCATCCATCCGGCGCAATCCATCGGAGAAAACTCCCGCGGCGTTAATCACGCACCTGGCCCGAATCTCCATTTTCCCGCCACTCTCCACGTCCCGGGCGATGACACCCGAGGTCAATCCGTTCTCGTTCAGCAGACCGGTGACCTGAACATAATTCGCGGTCACTCCGCCGAGATCCCAGACGGTTTGCGCGAGATTGGTAGCGAGTCGGGCGTCGTCAAACTGGCCGTCGTAATACATCACGCCACCAACCAGGCCCTCCTGTTCGAGCGTCGGGATCTGCTCAAGTGTTTCACTCTTGGAAAGTTGACGCGATGGTTCAAGCCCGAGCTTCCCGGCCAGCACGTCGTAGACTTTCATTCCGATGCCGTAGAACGGACCTTCCCACCAGCTGTAACTCGGCACGACAAACGCCTGGTGGCTCACGAGATGTCTGGCATTGGCGCAGAGCAATCCGCGCTCTTTAAGTGCTTCGAGCACGAGAGAAATATTGCCCTGCTTGAGATAGCGTACTCCGCCGTGAACCAGCTTCGTGCTGCGGCTTGAAGTCCCCTTCGCGTAGTCGGCCTGTTCGACCAAAGCGACTTTGTAGCCACGAGCAGCCGCATCGACAGCGCACCCCAGCCCGGTCGCGCCGCCTCCCACGACGAGAATGTCCCAGATCTCGGACTTGTCAGAAAGGCGGGCAATGGCTTCGGGTCTTTTCATATGAGTCTTCGCAAAGTTCGATCAATCTTCCTGCCAATTACGCGCGCATTCGACGGCGCGTGACCATCGACGGAGTAACGCAGTGGCCTCGTCCGATGAAATTTGCGGTTCGAACGTCCGGTCCATCTCCCAATGAATCGCGATTTCATCTTTGTTCTTCCAAACACCAGTGGCGAGCCCGGCAAGATACGCCGCTCCGAGGGCGGTTGTCTCTACACATTTCGGACGAACCACCGGAACTTGAAGAAGGTTGGCTTGAATCTGCAGCAGAAGATTGTTCGCGGACGCGCCTCCATCGACGCGCAGTTCTTTCAACGGGACTTCGGCGTCTGCATCCATTGCGGCGCAAAGATCGGCGACTTGAAATGCGATGCCGTCGAGCGTTGCGCGCGCGAGATGCGCGGCTGTCGTTCCGCGTTCAATGCCCACCAGTGCGCCGCGAGCATGTGGGTCCCAGTAGGGGGCACCGAGTCCTGAAAATGCCGGGACCAGATAAGCTCCGCCACTGTTTTGAACGCTCGCCGCCAGCGATTCAATTTCGGCCGCTGACTTGATCAATCCAAGTCCGTCGCGCAGCCACTGCACGGCAGCGCCACCGATGAACACACTGCCTTCCAAAGCGTAGTCAGGCGATTCCTCCCCAATCTGCCACGCGATGGTGGTCAGAAGATTGTTCTTTGACGGCACGGGTTCCTTTCCAATATTCAAAAGGAGAAAACATCCGGTGCCATAGGTGTTTTTGGCCATGCCGGGCTTGAAACAGCTTTGACCAAAAAGCGCCGCCTGCTGATCGCCTCCGATACCGGCGATTGGGACGCCGGGCGCAAAGCTGTCTGCAGCACATTCTCCAAATATGCCGCTGGACGGTTTCACCTGGGGAAGAACGTCACGCGGCACATTTAGCAACTTGAGCAACTCATCATCCCAATCACACGTGTGAATATCATAGAGCAACGTGCGGCCGGCATTAGTGGGATCGGTCGCGTGTACAGCTCCGTTGGTGAGCTTCCAGACCAGCCACGAATCAACCGTGCCGAAAGCGAGCTCACCAGCATCGGCGCGTGCTCTCGTTCCTTCGTGGTTCTCCAGCATCCAGTGGAGTTTTGTTCCGGCGAAATACGGGTCGAGCCGCAGACCGGTCTTGCTCGCAATGACGTCCTCTCCTCCAGCGCGTCGAAGTTCTTCGCAGTATCGGGCAGTGCGTCGGTCCTGCCAGACGATCGCGTTGCCGACCGGTTCACCCGTCTTGCGATCCCACAGCAACGTTGTTTCGCGCTGATTGGTGATTCCGATGGCTGCGATATCCCGGGCCGTAAGATTCGCTTTCTTCAGCGCGTTGCGTGCGACGGTTTCCTGGGAGTTCCAGATGTCCAGGGCGTCGTGTTCCACCCAACCGCTCTTCGGGAAATGCTGAGGGAACTCCTGCTGATCCATCGCAACAATGTTGCCGGCGTCGTTGAAAATAATCGCGCGGGAACTCGTCGTCCCTTGATCGAGAGCCAGAATAAAAGCCATGTCAGTGTCGGGTGATCGATCGATTGTCCCGTCTGATCAGCGTCTGTCAATAGCATCGAGTCGGGCTTGAAATCGTCTGCCTGTTTGAAAGCGGACGGGCATCAGATCTCGAGCGTCCGACTTTTACTCCCGGAGTCTGAGTTCCACACTCATCGTGCCTGAAGTGCAAAGCCCCACCCGGGGCGATCCGCGTTCACTCCTGTTTGCGCGGTTTCAGCACTTTGATCTCCTTGACCGGCTCCGGCTCCTTGTAGTGCCGCTTGAGACCCGATTCCGTCAACGCCTTGCCCGGTACCTTGGCGATGAATTCCGGGAACGTACGTTCGGTTCGCTTGCGCAGATGTTGCTGACCGGCTTTCGACTCCCAAAAACTGTCCTGCACTTTGACCAGCGTCACCGAGGCCTCCTCCGGCGTCATGCGTTCGTCGCGCGCCAGCAACCAGACCATTTCCGGATCACCGGGCAGACAGACCGGAAACGGAACAAACTTCGGTTTCACTTCATCGCCGTCACCGTCCTCGGGCCCTTTCGGCCCGACCTGAATCGTGCCCTCAAACGTGCCCGTCGGCGTGATGACCTCGACCGTCGCCGCCTTCTTCGCAGCGTGCGGGACCACCGAGACCTTGCCCTTGCCAAACGAGGACTCAAATTGCTCTTTCACCTCCTCGAGACTCTCCTTCTTGAGGTCGGCCAGTTCGACCTTGTTGCAGAATTTCTCAAAATGAACGGTGCGTTCGTTGGAGGCGATCTCCAACTCCAACGCGCTGTAAATCTGCTGGGCGAGCTTGGCGTCCGGCACCGCCTTTGGCAGCACGGACCTCAACAAGTTCAACAACTGGGCTTCGTTTTTTGCTTTGGCCATAAAAAGGGACGCGTCTTCTCCGTGAAATGACGGACCGATGCAACTTCTTTAGCGGATCAATCCGAATTTTCTTTCACCGTCCGCCATCCGTTGCGTTTTAGTTCGGCTTTCGTTTCTGAGCAGCATCAAGCGCAGCAGAGAACCAATCGTTGGCGGGAGCGGCCGGTTTTGACGCCGGGCGCGGGTCACGCTTCTGCGGTGTCGTTGATTGCGGCGAACGCGGACCGGTGGACGGCGCCCGGTCCGGCCGGCTGCCCGGCAACTCGGGATTGGCCCGCATGGAGAGGGCGATGCGTTTGCGCTCGAGATCCACTTCCACCACGGTCACGTGAACCTTCTGCTGCACTTTCACGACTTCCGCCGGGTTGCTCACGAAACGGTCCGCAAGCTGGCTGACGTGAACCAGCCCGTCCTGATGCACGCCGATGTCCACGAACGCGCCGAACGCGGTGACGTTCGTAACGATGCCCGGCAGTTTCATGCCGGGCTTGAGGTCGGTCAGTTTTTCCACGCCGTCCTGAAAGGAGAACAACTCGAACTGCCTGCGCGGATCGCGTCCCGGTTTGGTCAGCTCCTGAAGAATATCATTCAACGTCGGCAGCCCAACCTCGTCCGTCACGTATTTTTTCAGGTCGATCTTCTGGCGCAACGCGGTGTCGTGCATGAGGTCGGCCACCTTGCATCCCAGATCGCGCGCCATCTGTTCCACGATCACGTAACGCTCCGGGTGTACGGCGCTGGCATCCAGCGGATTAGTCGCCTCGCGGATGCGAAGAAACCCGGCCGCCTGCTCGAATGCTTTCGGGCCGAGCCGCGCGACTTTCTTGAGTTCAGCGCGGGACTTGAACGGCCCGTTTTCGTTGCGGTGAGAGATGATGTTGCCCGCGAGTTGGGAACCAAGCCCGGACACGTAGGAAAGCAGCTGGCAGCTGGCGGTGTTGAGCTCGACGCCCACACGGTTGACGCAGCTCACGACGACATCGTCCAGCCCTTTGCGAAGCAACGGCTGATCGACATCGTGCTGGTACTGGCCGACACCGATGGACTTGGGATCAAGCTTCACGAGTTCCGCCAGCGGATCCATGAGCCGCCGGCCGATGGAGACCGCGCCGCGCACGGTCAGGTCTTCGTTGGGAAATTCTTCACGCGCAACTTCAGACGCGGAATAGATCGACGCGCCGCTTTCGTTCACCATCACGACGATGATATTTTTCGGCAGACCGATCGCACGAATGAAGGTTTCTGTTTCGCGGCTCGCGGTGCCGTTGCCGATGGCGATGGCTTCGATTTTAAACCGCTCACACAGGGCACGAATTTTTTGCGCCGCCTCCGACACGCGGGAAGCGGACATCGTGGCGTAAACGACGTCGTGATGCAGCAGCTTTCCCTGTGCGTCGAGGCAGACGATTTTGCAGCCCGTCCGAAAACCGGGATCGATGCCGAGCACGTTCTTCTGACCAAGCGCGGGAGTCATCAGGAGTTCCGACAAATTGTCGGCGAACACGCGGATCGCCTCGACGTCCGCCAGCTTCTTGGATTGCAGCCGCATCTCGACCTCGATGGCCGGGGAAAGCAGCCGCTTGTAGCCGTCCTTCACCGCGAGCCGGACCTGGTCGGCCGCCGGACTGCGACCGTTGACGAACAGCGATTCCACATCGCCGCACGCCAGATCGTCATCCACGCCGATGCGCATCATCAGCACGCTTTCGGTCTCGCCGCGCCGGATGGCGAGCAGTCGGTGACTGGGGATTTTCGCCAGGGATTCCCGCCAGTCGAAGTAGTCCTTGAACTTCGCGCCCTCCGTCTCCTTGCCCATGATCAACTTGCTGCGGATCTCGCCGGATTCCTGAAACTGCCGTCGCAATTTTCCGCGCGCTTCCGGACTGTCGCTGACCCGCTCGGCGATGATATCCCGCGCGCCGGCCAACGCCTTCGCCGCATCCTCGATTCCTTTGGCCGGATCAACGAAACGCTTCGCCTCCGTTTCCGGATCGGTCCCGGGAAGTTGTTCAAACAGCAGATCGGCCAACGGTTCCAGATCGGCTTCCTTGGCGATGGTCGCCCGCGTGCGGCGTTTCGGCCGGTACGGTTGAAAGATATCCTCCAGCTTCATCATCGTCGGCGCGTTCAACACGGCCGCCTTGAGCGCGTCGGTCAAGATCGAGCGTTCTTCCAGCGATTTGAGAATGGCTTCCCGGCGTTGGTCCAGCGCGATGAGGGCGTCCATCCGGTCGCGGATGCTGGTGATGGCCACCTCGTCGAGCGTGCCCGTGACCTCCTTGCGATAACGCGCGATAAACGGCACGGTCGCGCCTTCGACCAACAATTTTCCGGTGGCCGCAACCTGCTGCGGGCGAATCTTCAGCTCCGTGGCGATTTGATCAATGTAGACCTGGTTCATGTCAAAGCGCGGAATCTTCAGGGCTCCGCAAGAACGATGCAAACCAGATCTGTTCTCAACCGCATTTAGTTGTTCCCCGCCCGATCCGGACCGACTTGACTCAAAGACTGGCGGCGGGCATCGGGTGGGGATTTCGGCTGCTTGCCATTCTCGGAAGGGTTGGCTTATGGTCCGCCCTTCGTTCCCCACGGGGATGAATATTTGAACTCAAATTTATGGCATACCTGAACGATAACTATTCGAAACTGAAGACCGGCTATCTCTTCCCCGAGATCGCCCGGCGTGTAAAAACTTTCTGCGAAGCGAATCCCGAGGCGGCCAAAAAACTGATCCGCTGCGGCATCGGTGACGTGACCGAACCGCTGCCCGCAGCGATCGTTGAAGCTTTTCACAAGGGCGTCGATGAAATGGCGGACCGCGCGACGTTTCGCGGTTACGGCCCGGAACAGGGATATGAATTTCTGCGCAGCGCCATCGCCAAGAACGATTTCCGTGACCACGGGCTGGACGTCGCGGATGACGAAGTGTTCGTTTCCGACGGCGCGAAGTGTGACACGGCAAACATCCTCGATATCTTCGGACCCAACAACAAGATCGCGGTGACCGATCCGGTCTACCCGGTTTACGTCGACACAAATGTCATGGTCGGCCACACCGGACAGGCGAATGACGCCGGTGAATTTGACGGCCTGGTCTATCTCGCCTGCACGGAAGCGAACGGATTTGTCGCCGACCTGCCCAAGGAGAAGGTGGACATCATTTACCTGTGCTTCCCCAACAATCCAACCGGTGCTGTCGCCACGAAGGCGCGCCTTCAGGAATGGGTGGATTACGCGTTGAAAAATGAATCAATCCTGTTTTTTGATGCGGCCTACGAGTCATTCATTTCGGACCCGGAAATCCCGCATTCAATCTATGAGATTCCGGGGGCGCGCGAGTGCGCGATCGAGTTCCGCAGCTTCTCCAAGAACGCCGGATTCACCGGAACGCGTTGCGCCTACACGGTCGTTCCAAAAACGGTGATGGCGCGAAATGCGGCCGGTGAGAAGAAGCAGCTGCATCCGCTCTGGGCGCGCCGCAGTTCAACGAAGTTCAACGGCGTCAGTTACCCGATTCAACGCGCCGCCGAGGCCGTCTACTCGGACGCCGGCAAAGAGCAGATCCGGGGGTTGATCAACCACTACATGGAGAACGCGAAAATTCTGTGCGAAGCCGTTTCGAGCGCGGGGCTCAAGGTGTTCGGCGGCGTGAACGCGCCCTACATCTGGGTCCAAGCGCCGAAGGGAATGACGAGCTGGCAGATGTTTGATCGCATCCTCGGCGAGGCTTCGATCGTGATCACTCCGGGAAGCGGATTTGGCAGCAAGGGCGAAGGCTACTTCCGCATCTCCGCGTTCAACAGCCGGTCCAACGCGGTGGAAGCGGCAAAGCGTCTGAAGGAATTGAACTGGTAAAAGGCTCGCTCAACGATTCAAAAAAATAGCCCGCAGGAGACCAAGCCTGCGGGCTTTTTGTTTTCCAAACCAACCCTAACTTGTACGAAGATAATTCAATTGTTCAAAGTCCGCCGGATTGGCTCCGGCAGCGGCGCCATATCCCGGAATGATCTGCTCGAGCAGACTGGAGTCGTCACCGAAATGTTTCGTGAACATCTCGCCCATGACCGCGCGGTAGTCGGTCTTGCGCGAAAGATAACGACCTGACTTCGCAAACATGGAACCGGGTTCCCAGCGCGTCGAATCGCAGTTGTAGGCGCCGCCATTGACGCAGCCACCCGCCGCGAACATGACGCCGGCTTCGCCGTGGTCCGTTCCCATCGAGCCGTTCTCTTCCGAGGTTCGGCCGAACTCTGTCATGGTGACGACAAGCACGTCGTCCCACACCGATTGCAGATCGCGATAAAGCGCCTGAAAACCTTGAGCAACATAGCCAAGACGAGTCGCGTGGCCACCGTTGACCTGGCCCTGGTTCGTGTGGGTATCCCAGCCGCCAATGTTGATGCCGAGCACCTTGACGTCGGTGCGCTTGATCAGCATCGCCGCTTCCTGCAAATAACGTCCCAAACTGTCCCCGGTCGGGTAGACCGCGCCGTTCTCGGGCGTGTAAGTTCCCTGACTGACGGCGGCCTGCAATGTCTCAATGGTCGATCCCATGAGTTTGCCGGTGTCGTGAACGAGTGATCGGTAAAGCTTTTTATCCTTGTCAGGAGAGCCGCCGTAAATCCCCAGCAAACCGGAACCCTGAGGCGACCCGGACCCGGGAGCCGCGCCGAGAAACCGGTTGGCCGCCGCGTTTCCACCGGAAAGGTTGTAGCTCGACGCACGGGTGAAGTTTGGAATCGGCTTCGCCCCCTTCAACCCCATTAGCAGGCTGCTTGAAAGTGCCGCACCAACAAACGAGTTATTGATGTCGCTCAGGTCCATCGTGCGATCCAGATGCCGGTAGAACATCCCTTCCTTCAGCGCGTCATTGTCCGGGGAACCGTTCTCCCAGTACAGTTCGCTGTCGAAGTGGGACCGCGACTGGCCGGAGTAACCAATGCGATGCATCACCGCGAGGTTGCCCGGACCGGACAGGCCGTTGATGCCGGAGTTATTGTAAATCTCCATCATCGGCTGCAACGCCGGGTGGAACTGGGCGAACCCGTTGCCGCTGTCGATCGCGAGATTCTCGGGGAGAAACAATGTCGGTCGGGTGGTGGAATTGTAATCGGCATCGCCTCGCGGAACAACGGTGTTGATGCCGTCGTTGCCCCCGCGCTGGAAGATGAAGATCAGGCGCTTGTTGTTGCCCGCGCTGCCCGCGTAGAGGTTCTGGTTAAACAGCACCGGCGTGAACAGGTTGGCGGTGACGGCTCCCCAGGAAAGCAACCCGGAAGTTTTCAGAAAACTGCGACGTGATAGGTCCATAATGCTTTTCGTGTGTATTGAGAGTTTCGGGTTGCGCTTACTGATACTGCCAGTGCGGGAGGGAAAGGATGAGTCCGACGAGTTCACGAACGCGCCCGTGGTGATTGCTGTTGGTTGGGTCCAAAGTCAGCGACGGGTTGCTGCTCGTCGAGTTGCCGAACGACGTCAGCAGCGCGATGTTCGCCGGGCTCAACGTGCCCTGAAAATAATTCTGGTTGAAGTAGCCAATGATGTCCGGGGCGGATGTGAACCCGTTGGTTGCGACCCATCCGGCGGTGTCCCACTGATAATCACTATTCGAGTTGCCCGCAACCATGCGCGAGAACTCGACGCGTCCCAAGAGCGTGCCGGAGTCCATCCAAGCAAGGCCGAGCTCCGACCAGCCGTTCGGTTCGTCGCGTGTGAACAGGTGCATGGCGAGGTTTTCGTTCCATGTCGGAAGATTGTTGTCGGGATCAACTTGGGAACCGACCGCCCGCAGGGTGCTGTTGATGTATTCGATCGGGGATTTGATCTTGGTTTTGAAACCGGCGTCGCCCCAGAAAATGTTCACGCGAGCAATCGGATCGATGATCGCCCGCATCACCGTTCCGATGTGGCCTTTGCGACCGTTCACCTCGGTGTTCCACGCGGTGATGGCGTTGTCCATCAGGACGAGCAGTTCGTCGGAAGCGGTGCGGTCGTGATAGGTGTCGAGGCTGATTTCATCGGACACAAACCTGTTCACCAGTTTCACGCAGATGAACTCGATGGTGGAAGGATGCGATTCCATGGCGTCGATCACATCGATCGCGTCGTTCACACCGCTCGGGCCGGTGCGATCCCCCGGGATGTCCATCTGCTGGGCGGTTCCGGGGAAGAGGGTCTTCGGATTCACGTCGTGCTGGTTGGGGTTGAATCGGAATGTCCAGAGACCGTTCGCATTGCCGTTCTCGATGGAACCCGGCAGCAGAATTCTGTCAACGATGCGAGGAACCACCACCGCGTCCGAGCTGGTCAACGAAACGTTGTGCAGCTGGATTGCGAGCACGTTCTTTTGTGGGGCAGGAAGCAGAAGTTGCTGGTAGGACTTGAGGCTGAAGTCCTGGTCTTGGACTGGCTCGGCGCCATTGCCGTTGGCCGTCCGGTCAAATGCCGGCGGCGTTCCGGTGTCTTGCATTGTGCGACTGCGGGCCACTTCCACCCCGTTCAGATAGGCCACGAAACCGTCGTCACATTTAACCGCGAGCACCGGGTTTTGAAGCGAGGAGGGATCGGCAATCGTAAATTCCCGGCGCAGGTAGACCGAGGAATAACCCGTCTGATTGCCGGTCTGCCGCATGTCCGTCAATTCGGTTCCGTAGTAGCCGGACGTACCGTATCCGACATCGCCGTAACCGATCGGGGTGCTGCCCGCGGTCCAGAACGAATCGTCGTAGGTTTTGTTCGCCCAGACGGTCGTCGGCAAACCGCCCACGGCGGTCGGTTCCGCCACGCCCTGCAGGAATTTCCAACCGGCACCCTGGTCCAACAGCACGGAATCCGTGAACTGAACGCTCTCGTCGATGGGGGGCGTCCGCGAGGAATCCGGAAAGCTTTGAACTTCGTCAGGCCACACCTTGCGAACGGTCCATCCGGTGAAGCAACGAGCCAGCTCCTCGATGTCGGCCTGCGTGTAGCGGTTGTCCACTCCGAAGGCGTAGAGTTCCAAAATTTCGCGGGCGTAGTTTTCGTTGGCGGCACCTTTTACGTTCTGCACGTTGTCCAGATAGATCAGCTGGGCCGGACTGGTGGCGCTGTAAAGCAGCATGTCGCCGAAATACCCGAGCGCGTTTTGATGAAAGAATTCATGCTCGGTGTATTCCGCGTGGGCCGCCTCGATCTCCGCCTGGCTGTAAGGCATCGCGTCGGTCGCATCGCTGTTCCGCAAATCATCGAAGTAACCCTGAACCTTGTCGTAGTCCGTGGTGAAGTGGTTCTCCCAGAATTCACCCAGCACCGCCTGCAGCTGCCGCCGGGCATAGACGCCGCGCAGATGGACCAGTTCCTGAAGTTCGTTGATGCCGGCCATCCGCGTCTGCACCGGCAGTCCGGTAAGTGTCCGGCGTCCGGCCAGCTCTGGAATTAAACTGAAATCCGAGCTGTCCAATGTGACATTCAATCCGACGATCGCGAAGACGTTCTGACCGTTGACTAGCAAATTTTTGAAGCTGGTGACATCGATCTCCTCCTGCACCCCGGCCTCGTGCCCGTTGCTGGCGACGCTGGCGTAGGCCGGTGTTCCAACAAAATTTGTGCGGGCGATCTCCGTGCCGTTGAGATAGGCGACGAACCCGTCGTCGTAATCGATCCTCAAAACAAGTCCGTCGAGCGACGCGGCGTCACTAACGGTGAAGGTCTTTCTGACGTAGACAGTGGAGTATCCGGGCCATACGCCCTGAACGGCCATCATGTCATCCAGTTCGGTTTCATCGTCGTTGTCGCCATAACCGATACCGGTCGGCCCGCTCAACCAGGCGGTGTCGTTGAACGCGATCGCCGTCCACGAAGCGGGAGGTTCGCTCGTCCCTTTGAAATACTGGACACTGTTGCCGGCCCGGACGTACTCGGTTTCATCCGCCGGTTGGAAAGAAATAAACAGCTGGGCAAGCCGATCGTTCAACGCGGTGTTCGATATCTCGTCCACCGACGCGGGATTCAGCTGCTCGGTGATCCAGCCCTCGAGCCCGATGCTGCCGATCTGTTGGATGTCGTAGTCGCTTGGGCCGTAGGCCAACCGGTTGAGGACGTGGCCAACCCGCTCGTTCTCGGTGAAGAAACACGAATCCATTCCGTAGGTGACCGAAAAATGGGTCACGCCCGTGTAAGTCGCGGCAGGTGGCGTCATTTCCTGGCCTGCACGAATCCGGTAGATTGAATTGGGGCCGGGGCTCGGTGCCCTGAACACGACCATGCCTTCGCTGCCGTTCAACGCTCCTGAGATATGACTCGACCACGCGCCCGACCCGGCGTCCGGTCTGGTTTCTAGCACGATGCTCTGGAAGCCCCCTCGCACGTGAGCCACCACGACCAGATCCTCCGCATCGACGGATGAAATACAGATGGTGGGGATTTGGGCCGGATCGGCAGCGAGAACCGGGCTGATACTCAGTAGCATTCCAAGGAATGCTCCAGAAACGATTATTCTGCTCAGGGAGGACGTCGTAATCATACTGTTTCGGCGGAAGTTAGCATGACTGAAGCCAACACCTCCAGCACGATCCCGCGACTCAACGTTTGCCCGGAAAAACCCAACAATCATCAAGGGATGAATGGCCCTATGACAAAATCCGGCCTCTGACGATCCTAACCGGTGGACTCCGACGCTGCCACCCCAAGAATCGGATTGCATCGTTTAGGGACAGTGACCCACACGTCCCGGTAAAGTTGGGATGACGGCTGCTGTTCAGCCCGTTCGTGGACAACAAATCCGCGTTTCAAAATAATCCGGCATTTGGCTCAAAAAAACCTTGCCAACAGTGGGTTCGAAATGGATTCTCTCGACGCTTTCCGGGAGCGGGCGTAGCTCAGTTGGTAGAGCGTAACCTTGCCAAGGTTAATGTCGAGAGTTCGAGTCTCTTCGCCCGCTCCATTTTTCCTCCCTTGCGGTCTTTCGAGTTTCGGTTCCGCCTCTCGTTTCGCCTCACAGGCCATCCCGAACTGTGCCGCGAACCACCACCCGGTATCCGTTCTTATCCCAAGAAACACTTGCCCGCGAACCGCAAACCCGTTACCCAGTTTCGGCATGGAAGAGAGGGAAGCTTTTGTGGCGCTCAATCTGACGGAGCGGGTCGGCCCGGTGCGGGTGCGTCAGTTGCTGGCATATTTTGGGGAAGCCACCAAAATCCTGTCAGCAACCAAACGTCAACTTCAACAGGTCCACGGCATCGGAGAGGACACCGCCGAATCGATCTTCACTTGGGAGCAACGAACTGATCTCGCCGGCGAATTGAAACGTTGCGAGGAGTACGGCTGCCACATCCTCATCCAGACCGATCCCCACTATCCGGCCTTCCTCCGTGAAATCTACGATCCTCCCATCGTTCTTTACGTGAAGGGTGAACTAAACGACAAAGACAAGAATGCCGTCGCCATGGTCGGCTCCCGGCAGACCACGCACTACGGAATCGAGACCGCCCGCAAGCTCGCCTATCAGCTTGCCTACGTCGGAGTCACCGTGGTCAGCGGCGGCGCGCGAGGAATCGATACCGCCGCTCATCAGGGAGCACTCAGCGCGAAAGGCCGGACCATTGCCGTGCTGGGCAACGGCATCAACATTGTGTTCCCGCCGGAGAATCGCGAACTCTACGAACGCATCTCCGAAACCGGCGCCGTCATCACGCAGTTCCCATTCAACCGGAGGGCGGACAAGCAGACCTTTCCCATTCGCAACCGCATCGTCGCCGGCATGACCCTCGGCACCGTCGTGGTCGAGGCCAACCTTTCCAGCGGCGCGTTGATCACGGCCAACTTCGCGATCGACTACGGACGGCAGGTGTTTGCCGTGCCCGGTCGCATCGATTCGCCGCGCAGCAAGGGCTGCCATGAACTGATCAAGAAAGGCGCGAAACTCTGCGAAGGCGCGGAGGACGTTCTCAGCGAGTTTGAATACTTGTTTCCGCCAACCAACCGCCCGCCCTCCGCCGCTGAAACGGGACTGCTGCCCGCCATCGAACTTTCGGAAAACGAACAGAGAATCTTCGACGCCATCGGCCGGGAAGAAGCCCAGATCGACGAGATCATCCGCGCGTGCAGCCTCCCGGCGTCTGCCGTCTCCGTCACACTCCTCGGTCTGGAAATGAAAAAAGTCATCCGGCAACTGCCCGGCCGACTTTATGTGCGAAACGACTAGCCGGAACCACACGGGTGGAAACCACGAATGGAACAGGAATCGCCCCGGAACAATCGCTTTCCCGTCTTGCCTTGGGTGACCGCTATTCTCAATACTCCGCCCGGTAATCACCTAGGAAGATGACAGCGAAATCACGTTCATCAGCGAACGCCAAAAATGACTCCACGGCCAACGTCGACTCCGGGGCCAAATGCTGGTTCGCCGCCGCGAATCAATACAAGCACTTCGTTCCCGGCCTCATCTTTCTCAAATGCATCGCCACCCCGCGCGACACGCTACTGCCGAAGCTGTTGAGAGGGGAACCAGCTGCATTGCCTAAGAGCCTGTCCGAAAAATCGGTGGAGCCCGGATTTCAGGCCAGTCGGCGGAGCAGAACGCCGATCATGGCGAGCTGAATCCAGCCGGTGGCGCTGGATTCGGTCTTTTCATAATCCCTTACCAGGCGGCGCTGCTGCAT
>JBDNGP010000033.1:0-26875 GCA_041689265.1 Verrucomicrobiota bacterium | reverse complement strand
CGAGCTTTTCGATTTCATCGAATCCTACTACAACCACCACCGCAAACACTCCTCCCTCGACGACCAAACCCCGGCCCAATTCGAAGCCAAAAACCCATCTAACAACTAACCAAAGATGGTCCAAAAATCAGTTGCCCCTCAGCCCGGGTACTGCCGGCGTCGCGAGACGGAATAATCTCCCCCGCCCAATTCTCCCAGTAAAGTGACCAACCGCACGCTACAAACTATTTTTCTGGCCACAATCCTGTTTGCTGGATCCCGAATACCGGCGGCCGAGTTTGATCAGTTCCACGCGCAATTTGCGAAGGTGCTGAAAGACCACGCGAAGCACTCCCTCGTCGATTATGCCGGATTGAAGACGGATCCGTCGGAACTGGACGCTTATCTGGAGGAACTGGCGTCGGTACCGCCGGGTGATTTCAAGAAGTGGACGGAAGCGCAACGGCTCGCCTTGTATTTGAATCTCTACAACGCGCAAACGTTGCGTTTGATCGTTGATCACTACCCGCTCAAGAGCATTCGCAAGATTGGTTTCCTGCCCGGCGCCGCCTGGCGGATCGAAGGCGTCCGCTTCGGCGGCGACGTCATGACGCTGGATCATCTGGAAAACGAAATCATCCGAAAGGACTTCAACGAACCACGCATTCACTTTGCGCTCGTCTGCGCGGCGATGAGTTGCCCACCTCTGCGCGGCGAACCGTATGTGGCGGCGAAGCTCGATCAACAATTGAACAACCAGGCCCGGCTGTTTCTTTCGACTGCGAACAAAAACCGATTCGAAGCGGATTCGAATACGCTCTGGTTGTCGCCAATTTTCAAGTGGTACAAGGAAGACTTCACCGGTTCAACGGGATCACTGGAGAACTATGTTCAACCGTTTCTGCCCGAAGCTGACGGAGCGAAACTGAAGCAGGCCGCCCGCGTAGAAATCGAATACACGGACTACGACTGGGCGTTGAACGAATGGAAGAAATAGCGCTCCACCCGGAGTTGCACCCATCATACTTGGACGAGGAAAAGGGGCGCGTGCGCGTCCGTCGTGCAGTGGTGGGCGCCCCGCCCAACACACGAATCGGCGCTACGGCCACCTCACCCATTCGGGCAACGGCGACACTCAGAACCATCAGCCACAGCGCCGTCCAAAATTCGTTCTCACTCAACCCCAACCTGCGATCATTCCGTTTCAACCAGCCGATGGCAGTGACAGCGCCCAACGCTGCGAAAAAGCCGAACCTGTTTCACAACAGCGCTAGATCTTTCGTTTCCGTCTCTGCATAGAACGATTCACGAAGTCCCAACGCGTTGACGGAACACATGGCTTCTAGCCGACCGTTCACCGGCACTTTGAACGCGCAAGCATCCAGCCGTTCCTGACCTCGTGGTGTTTCCAGTTCATCGCGACTCATGAAATGATGGCTCACGATGCAAAAATAATTCGCGCGAACAGATCGAACACGGCTTAACAATTTCAAGACACGCGGAAGCAACCGGGTGATCACGAACCATCCGTGCCTTGACGCGATTCGCGCAAGCCGTCGGATTACTTTGGGCCGGTCATCCAGGCGAAACGACATGCCGCCCAGCCGGTCGAGCAACTCACTGAGCACGGCCATCTCGGCAGGATTATTCCGATCGTACAATACCTCGAACCGGGGACCCGAAGATTCCCTCATAGCGAGCCCCTGCACGAATCGGGAACAGTCAGGATGCCCGAGCCATCCTTCGCCATTTCGAATCTCCGGATTGCCAGCACCCTCTGAAATGCAATCCCAAAGCTCATCGGGATGAACGCCTCGCAACGCTGGATCGGTTCTCCCCACCTCGGCCAGCGGCTGGAAGCTGACCATCTTGAACGCATCGGCATGGGTCAGAAACCAGCGAATGATTTCAGGGACCTCCCGCAGATTATCGCGCGTGACGGTGACCGTTGAAGCGACCTCCAGTCGTTGCCCCGTTCGCTCCCGTGCCAATCGGATCATGCTGGCAAATTCGCCGCGCAGTTCGTGCAATTCTTCCTCGGTTCGCGCGTTCGCGAAGTGATCCCGTCGACCCCGTTGAGTGCTGTCCACGTGAATGCTGATCTCGCTGAGCCCGCCCCGCTCCATCAATCGCTCCAACAAACCTGACCGGCGACGAAACGTTTCTCCCTGCGTCATGAGCATCGGCACCAGCCCAATCTCACGCGCGTATCGAATCATCTCCGTGACCTCACGTTCATCACGCAACGAAACCTCGCCATCCGTGATCTGGACGTTGCCGCCGGGACCGAGCCACGCGCGGATCTGATCAAGCTGTTGCTTGATCTCCGGCACCGAGCGCGGGCGAACGCGATTGGCCTCCTTGTTCAGGTAACACCCGGTGCATGCGAAGTCGCACTTGGGCATCGCACCAATCGTCGCACCGCAACCGGCGTACTGTCGCCCGAGAAACTGGGTGGGACCACGAGCGAGATCCGGCAACCGTTTCCAGGCCGCATCGAGCACCGACCCGATCTCCCGCTCTTCCTCCTCAAGCGTCATGCTGTTTCGAGGAGCGAGAGTCTTGGGCCTGTTCAACGGGTTTGTTGATGGGGGATGTACTATCCTTCGTTGGTGACGGACTGAAACAAGCCAAAGCACCACCGAACAGGAGGCCGAAAGCAGCGAGCATGAGGAGAGTCTTTTTCATAAAGATTTCCAGTAAGAAGTCGCTCCGTCGGTCGTTATTCCCGAGCTGCCCATGGTTTCGTGAGTTGCTGCTGGCCGGCGCTGCACATCGGCCATCAGCTCTCCGTGATCGACATGGTGATCGGGGAGTGATCACTGAAGCCGTTCTGATTTAATCCGCTGGCCGGTCGGCCAAACCGGACGGGCACAGGATACCGACCGGCTTCGATCATTTCCGGTCGCTGCACGATTTCCACGGAACCGTCGACAACCTTGAACTTCGACTTTGATTTAAGGAATCCGCCCGACACGAGGAATTGATCGAGAATCGATGGTTCGTTGTGGTAGTAGTACGTCCCCATTCCCTGGCTCATCAGCGGCCACATCAGGTTCAACATTTTCGGTGTGTTCGCGTACAACACGCGCGTCCGGTTCCGCTCACTCAGCGCGTGATCGGTGAGCGAGCGATTGGATGGCTCGTCGTTGAAATCGCCCATCGCGAGAATCGGCGTATCATCGCCGTGGATCTCTTCAATACGGGAGTTGAAATACGCGAGGGTTTCTCCGGCGATGATCCGGTAGGCCTCGGAATCGTAGACGCCGCTCATCCGGGCGGGCCAATGGTTTCCGACAACGACCAGCAGCCGGCCCGAAGTCGTCCTGAAATTTACCTGGAACAACTCGCGGGTGGCGGTCCGCTTCTGGATCGTGTGCGAAAACGTGTCCTCCGCGAGCACCTTGTCGCCGTCGTAGATGAATGCCACGTCGATGCCGCGCGAATCCGACATGTCGTCGTGCGCGATCAGATAATTGCGACCGAGCGGCGCGAGTGCGTCGACCAGCCGCTGCAACACCGGCTGGTTCTCGACTTCGCACACGCCGAAAATGTCCGGACCCGCCCCGCCGTTGAACTGCCGGATGACGGACGCGAGATTCGCGATCTTCCGGCTGAGGATCGCGTCAGTCCATCCTTTGAGTTCGCCCTTGAGCGTCCGGCTGAGCTTGTCGGAACGGGCGGGTGAATTCTCCACATCAAACAGGTTTTCCACATTCCACCAGGCGATTGAAAATGTTTTCATAGCTGATGGAACGGCAGCCTACGCGGGCGTCCGGTCAATGAAAGAGAAAAAGAAAAAGAGCACCGGCAAATCCGGAAAAAATTGGACGCAGAGTAAACACCGATAAGCAACGGTGAGATTTCACAATCGGCGGATTCAGCGAGGCTGGCTAATTTTTCCCCGCACGATGTCGGAAACACTTTGCCCCCGGTCTCCGGGGGTGATGTAGTGACGCTGTGCCCGGAATCGGAACCGCCATCAACGTCGCCGCGATCATCGTCGGCGGAATGCTCGGACTCATCATCTCGAAGGATCTCCCCGTCAACACCCAGAAACAGCTGCGCAAGTGGATCGGTTTTCTGATCGTGATCGCCGGCTTTGTGATGGTCTGGGAGGGTCTGCGCGAAGTGGGTTTCGGCGCAAAGTTCGGGCTGTTCGGCATCGCACTGCTCAGCACGTCGCTCGGCCGGCCCATCGGCAAGCTGTTGCACATCCAGGCTGGAATGAACCGGCTCGGCCAATACGCCGGAGGGTTGTTCGCAAAGGTGCAGCAGGATTCGTCACAGCGTACGTTCAACGACGGTTTTCTCGCCTGCGCGATTCTGTTCTGTGTGAGCCCATTATCGGTGCTGGGTCCGATGCAGGATGGCATGACGGGAAATTTTCTAACGCTCGCAGTAAAGTCCCTGATGGACGGCCTGGCCGCCTTTGCGTTCGCACGAACGTTCGGTGTCAGCGTGATGTTCGCGGCGCTGCCGGTGCTGGCGATTCAAGGAACGATCACTCTGCTGTCGATCTGGCTGGTGCAACAATTTCACGACCCGGCGATCCTACCCGCCATCAACGTCGCCGGAGGTCTGCTCGTGGTCTGCACGACGTTGATCGTGTTTGAAGCGAAGAAAGTCGCACTGGGTGATTTCCTGCCTGCCCTGGCCGTCGCGGGATTGCTGGCGTGGTGGTGGCTGTAATCAGGGAGGACTACGCGACGAACACTTCACGCACGAACGTCAGGCTTCGAGCGTGATTGTCCACGACGCCGCGCGTGATCTTCGTGCCCTGCTCGATCGCCAGTTCCACGGTGTAGAGCGGAGGCAGTCCGTTTTTCCGCGCGTACTCCGCCACCTTCGGGTAGTCGATGTCGCCGGTCGCCAGATCCTCCCACCAGATACCCTCCCTGCTCTGCCGCAAGTGCCAGGAGACGACCCGATCACCGTATTGCTTGAGCGCGTCCGCCGGTTGCACCCCACCGCGAAACACCCAGTGGACGTCGTAACAAAAACCGACCGTGCCCGCTTCCGTTTGGTCAAAATTATGGTGAAACTCGCGTGCGCCGCTCGCCATCGCCGGCGTGTGGTGATGGATGCCCAGTTTGATCCCGATCTTGTTCAACTCCCCGCCCAGTTGCTTCAGCGCCTTGACCTGCGTCGCCAGCTCGGCATCCGTTTTCTCGTGGCCGATCGGTTCCGGGTTGCAGTTGATCACCTGAAAGCCCGCCTCCTTGCACGCTTTCCCCGCGAGCACTATTTTCTCCACAGTGATTTCCGCCCGGTCGTTGTGCAGCGCGCCGCCGGTATAAAGACTGACCGGCCGCAATCCCTTTGCCTTCAGCTTCTCCGCGAACACGGAGTTGTTTTCGGGCGCGCCGGAATCGAGGTTGCCCTCGGCGTAATCATAACCTGCGTCGCGTAACGCGGAGAAAATCTCGTCGTAATGTTCGGACGCGTCCTTGCCCGCGCGTTGGTAATACTGCCCCCACCCGTACAATTGTGAACCGATGAGAACGTCCGGTGTCGTCGGTGGATTTTCTGCGGAAAACAGTGCGGTCGGGACCGTTGCGCCGAGGGCCGTGGTGGCGGCGGTTGTCTTGAGAAATTGTCGTCGGTTCATAGGCGGATCAGTTGGTGTGTGCACAGGGTAGGACGGTTTCCGCTCAAAGTTCAATCAACAGAACGGAAACTTTCCGGATGATTCAGACTCGGCGCCGCTACGGAGAGGATTGACTGGGTTAATTTAACCACAGATAGACGCTGATGAACACAGATGCCGAAAACCACTTGGCTACAAAAAGGCACGGAGAACGCAAAAACGGTTTTACGCGAAGCCGAAGTTCGGCCTCCCAACAAATTGACACGAATTTCAAAACCAAGAACTGGAACAAAGATTTATGCCGAAGCAGGTTGGCTCGAGGGTGTGGAGAATCTGACGCTGAAGGATTGCGTGCTGGTATCCAGTCTGGCGGCGGCGGAATCGATCTACGCGAACGCACCCACGGATGTGCGGTTGTACGGATCAAACATGGCGAACAAGGCGAAGCACGCGGACGTGACGTTCCTCACGGGTGGCAGCCGGTTTGAAGTGAACGGATTTGTTGAACAAATCCATCACGGCAACGGGGGTCCCTGTTCACTCCTCCCTCCACTTCCCCGCAGGACCTCGGTTCCTTCTCAAAAATCTTCCCGCCAACCCGGCCATCTCACCCCACCGGCCATCGGCCTCGTCCGACCTCGATCTTCCCGGTCCTGCTCAACCGCAGTCGCCAACTTCAAACCCTTCTCCCAGAACCGAAAAACGCATAAGGGAATCCGCGCTCACTTGTCGGGGTGGTTCTGCTCCGCAGATCCCGCCAGATGGCTTCGCGATGTGTGAACGGGTCGCACAGGCGACCTCGCGGTGTTCAACCAGGAGGTGTGTTTGCTGGCTCCGCAGCAACACGACCTTTGTTGTTAGGCGACGGTTGGTTAGTCGCAGGCCTCATCCGGGAATAATCTGGATAGAATGTATCTTCTTGGACTGACGCGCGAGAAGGTAAGTCGTGAATGCTCCCGTAATCGTGTGTGGCTCTCCGCCCCGTGTAACGACACGACAAATAAGAGTCTGGGAAGCTCCATGCCACTCGAGGTTGATAGCTCCTTGCGCGCCGGGCATGTGAAGCTTCGCCCAGCCTTTGGATCGGGTCTGACGCTTCTGCTCGGAAACGACGAGGTCGTAGCGCTCCAGTTGCTTGTCATTTACGATCACGTCTCGCAGGGATTGTGTTCTGGTTGAGATTACTTGAATGATTGTCTGCATATCGGTGTTGGATGCGCGAGTCGCCTAACAGTTTAATAAGCGCGGTTCAACCGCGCTTATCACGGAAGGACTTCATGAGCTCAACTCCGGATTGGGCTCCTCTTTCCGTGTTCATTTTCAAATGCCTACGCTCCCGATTTCTTCCTGTCAATCAGCGTGTTGCGTCAACGATCTGGCTCGCGGCCATAGTCGGGATGTTGCCTCCGTAGCGGGGCGTTTGTTCCCACTGCAGTTCCGGCTAAAGCGCGGTTCGCTGCAAAACTAAAACCCCGTCAAGCCGATGGCTGAAAATTGCCCGGCGCTTCAGCGCCGGGAACACCGCGCTCCCGCGAACCAAGTCCCGTCAGTGACGGAAGAATGGTTCGGGGGGCTTCTACCGTCCCTGACGGGACTTTGCCCGTTTTCCCCGCATGTTTCCCAGCACTGAAGTGCCGGGCTATTCTCGGAGCAGGCATTTCGGTGGTGGCACCTCGTCAACCCACCGGATAGGTGATGGAACCGTTGATGGAGCTTACCGCTGAGGCCGCGCGGCGTGATGATCGCCGGCTGTTCGTCGCGAGCATCGTTGTGCCCGGTTGTTTCGCCGTGGCGACGACGCGTTATTTCGTCCGTCAACACGAGCGGTTGATCGAGGTGTGTTTAAAAACGTGGGGCAGGAAGACGACGGACGAACCGCCGGTTCCACCCGGCTCGCCAGGTAGGGTCGCGTCGCTCCGCGCGCGCCGCCGCCCGCCGGACGCGGATTCGAACGCTCAGAACGATTGCCAAACCCGGACTCTCACAGCCCTTCGCGGACCGCGCGGAGGTCGAAGTTCGACTTCCATGAGTCTTTTTCTGCGCCCGGCATTCCAAATTTTTTTCCAAGAAATTTATACAAATTCGCGCACCAGCGGTGTCCACTGGTTGACACTTGGACTCCGACCAACAATCGAATCAAGCGTGGTGCCAGACGCTGTATGAACAGAAAGCTGCCGGGCTGATCCTGTACGGGCGGGCGCTCGGGCTGTCGCACGGCGAGGCGGAGGATGTTGTGCAGGAGACATTTGTCGCGCTGCTGCAACTGACGGAGCCGCCCGACCAGCCCGCGAATTATTGCGTGCGGACGTTCCGGAACCGCGCGTTGAATTTCCGCCGCAGTTTGTGGACCCGGGTCCGCCGGGAACTCGAATCCCGCCGCTGGTTCGAGCGTTCGCCAGGAGAATCCGCGCAGGAACTCGAGGCCATGCGCCGCCTCGCCGAACTGCCCCGGGAACAACGCGAGGTGATCGTGCTCAAGTTCTGGCACCGCCACACGTTTGAAGAGATCGGCGGACTGCTCGACATTTCGCCGAACACGGTGGCCGGGCGATACCGCTACGGCATGAAGAAACTTAAAACCTGTCTGAAATCTGATGAAACCGAACCACTGGAATCAACCGGAACCGCAGATGCAATCATGGAAACCGCGCCGCCCTTCGCCCGGGCTTGAGCGCCGGATCTTCGGGAGCCGGTCTGATGCGGCACCGCCATTTCACTGGTCCCGCTGGGGCTGGCTGGCACCGGCGGCGAGTCTGTGTGTGGTCGTGGTGCAGCTGGCGGTGGACCGGTCGGCGGCCGGGATCGCCTCGTCGGTGCTTTCGCCTGCGATGTTCGCGGCGTCGAGCCTCAGCAACCGGAATTTGTCCGCTTACACGCCGGGCTGGATTCACAGCGAGCACAACGGCCCGGGGCGGGAAACTTTTGAATGGACAAACGGGACGGCGGCCCTTTCCACTGTGCGGACTTTGCCGGTCATGCTTTCCATGACCAACAGTTTGTTTGATTGATCACGTAATGAGTAAGGAAAAATCGAAGCCTTTCAGGGGGGACCGGAATCCGAAACCCGCGCCGTCCGCAACCGCAGAGGCGAAGCCGTCGTCAAACGAACCGGCAGATTCAATTGCGCCGCCCGCGCGAAAACCGCCGTTCTTCCGCCGTTGTGACTGGATCAGCTTCGGCGTCACGACGCTGCTCGTAATGATCGGCTACTATCTCACCCTCGCACCGGACCTGACGCTCGAGGATTCCGGCGAACTGGCGGTGGGGTCCTATTACGCCGGCGTGCCGCATCCGCCGGGCTACCCGGTCTGGACGATCTACACCTGGCTGTTCACCGTGATCGTCCCGTTCTCAAACATTGCCTGGCGGGTCGCCCTGTCCTCCGCAGTGGCCGGCGCGTTCGCGAGCGGCTTTCTGGCGCTGATGGCGTCGCGCGGAAGCAGCATGATTTTGGAGAGCATCGACGCCTTCAAGAACATTGATCGAAAGGCCGAGAATCTGATCTGCATCGTGGCGGGCTGGGTGGCCGGCATGCTCCTTGGCTTCAACGGAACAGTGTGGAGCCAGGCGGTCATCGTGGAAGTTTACACGTTGAGCGTGCTGTCGCTGGTCGCCACGCTGGTGTTTCTCATGCGCTGGCTGTACGAACCGGAACGCGCGCGCTGGCTCTTCTGGGCGTTCTTCCTGTTCGGCATCTGTTTCACAAACCACCAGACGTTGATCTGCGCGGCGATGGGCGTCGAAGTTCTGATCTGCCTGGGCCGTCCGAAACTGGGCCGCGACCTCCTGCTCGGCAATGTGCTGGCCTACCTGTTCGGCGCGTTGCTCAAGGCGACCAAGACCGTCGACCTCTTCGCGGGCAACACGCCGATCCAGGTCATCTTCCACGTGGTGGGCATTATCTCCCTTATCAGCTACGGCTGGCTGCTGTATCAAACCCGCAAACGCCCGATCGAACTGGTCCGGGATCTCGTCGGCTACGGAATGATCGGCTACCTGATCCTGATTCCCGCGCTGATGGCCGGTTTCATTCATCTCGCGTCGGCGGGCGTGTTTCTGTTCGTGATCGCGGGAATCGGTCTCGTGGCTGCAACCTGGTGGCTGTTCCGGGAGACGTGGAAATCCGTCTGGGATTTCTTCTCCCCGCTGCTGTGCGGCGTGTCCTTTCTGGCGGGTGCCAGTTTCTACATCTTCATGCCGATTTCATCGATGACAAACCCGCCGATGAACTGGGGCTATCCGCGCACGGTCGAAGGGTTCATCCACGCCTTCACCCGCGGGCAGTATGAGAAGACCAACCCCACCGACAGCATCCTGGCGTTCCTCGATCAGATCTTCATGCTCCTCAACGGACTGGTCAGCGAATTCAACCTGGTCTTCCTGTTGATCGCCCTGCTGCCGCTGGCCTTCCTCGGGCTGATGAAAGCCCGCGAACGCGCGTGGTTGATCGGCCAGATCGCCATTTACACCTGCCTCTCGCTGCTGTTGATCTATCTGCTGAATCCGAAGTCCGACAATCAGAGCGTCGATCTCACCCGCGTGTTCTTCACGGCGTCCCACGTGATGGTGGCGATGAGCGTGGGCTACGGTGTGGCGCTGATCGGATCCATGCTGGTCGTGGACTATCACCGCTACCGGAAGTTCCTGCTCGTCGGCGGCGCGATCGCGGCGACCCTCGCCCTCTATGGGGTGGTCTGGGTACTAATCTCCACCGCGTTCCCGCTCGACATGTTCCGGGCCTGCTTCGGCCTGGTGATCACCGTCCTGCTGACCGGCCTGATGCTCTATTTCAGAAAGCAGGTGCCACTCGTCGCGTTCATGGCGGTCGTCGCAGTCGCTCCACTCTATTCCGTGATGGCCCATTGGGCCGCCAACGAGCAGCGCGGACACCTGTTCGGTTTCTGGTTCGGGCACGACATGTTCACCCCGCCGTTCACCGCGCCTGACGGCTCCCTGAGCTACGACCCCGCCGTTCGGGAGACGCTGCTCGCGAATCCCGACAGCGCGAAGCTGGTCTATCCGGAGATGGCGAGGGACGCGATCCTGTTCGGCGGAACGGACCCCGGCCGGTTCTGCCCGACCTACATGATCTTCTGCGAAAGCTTCACCGAGCCGGAGGATCGCCGCGACCCGCATTTCGACCGGCGCGATGTCTACATCATCACCCAGAACGCGCTCGCGGATCACACCTACCTGAGCTACATCCGCGCGCATTATAACCGCAGCACGCAGATCGACCCACCGTTCTTCCAGGACCTGTTGCGGCCGCTGGATGAGCGTGATCTGAACGTGAAGACCAACATCCTCGCCCGCATCATCGGCAAGCCGCTGGATGATTACTTCATCGGCATGGGCGAACGCATCGAGGCGAGACGGCGCGCGGAGGGTGTCTATCCGCCGAACGAGATCTACACGCCGACGCCGACGGATTCCAAGGTGTGCTTCGAGACCTACCTGGGAGACGCGGCTCGGCGCAAGAAGCTCAATCAACTTAGATCGGGCGAACAGGTCGACATCGTCCGCGACGGGAACCAGGAGAAGATTCAGGTGGCCGGACAGGTGTCCGTCATGGCGATCAACGCGCTGCTGTGCAAGGTCATTTTCGACAACAACCCGACGAACG
The DNA here is from genome assembly GCA_041689265.1 of Verrucomicrobiota bacterium. GTDB lineage: Bacteria > Verrucomicrobiota > Verrucomicrobiia > Limisphaerales > RI-55 > JBDNGP01. The sequence continues at coordinate 15,683 of JBDNGP010000033.1, read as the reverse complement.
AGTTCTACATCGAGGAAAGCTTCCCGCTTGACTGGATGTTCCCTTACCTGACGCCGTTCGGCATCATCATGAAGATCAATCACGAAATGCCGGGCGAGTTCCCGGAGGAGATCTATCAGCGCGACCGCTATTTCTGGAAAGAATACTCGGATCGGCTCATCGGCAACTGGATCCATGAGGACACGAGCGTCGACGAAATCTGCAATTGGGTGAACGAGGTCTTCATCCGGCGCGATTTCACCAACTTCAAGGGCGACCGTAAATTCATCCGCAACGATCAGGCCCAGAAATCGTTCAGCAAGCTGCGCGGCGGCATCGCTGGACTCTACACGTTCAAGGCCGGCGAGGCGCCGCAGGGCAGCCCCGCCCAGCACCGCGCGTTGCGGGAGGCCGAGTTCGCCTACAAGCAGTCGTTCGCGTTCTGCCCGTACAGCCCCGAGGCCGCGTTCAAGTACTCCTCGTTGCTCGTCAACCTGCCTGGCCGTCTGCACGACGCCCTCCGCATCGCTGAAACCGCCCTGCTGATCGATCCCAATAACGAACAGTTCCAGTATCTGGTCAACACGCTCAAGGGTTATCAGCTGGGACAGGGCAAGGTCCCCGAATCCCAGGCGAAGTTTGATGCGCTGGTCTCCAATTTCCAGAGCAACCCGCTGGAGATGTCCAACATTCAGCCGGTCATCACCGTGCTGCTGCAGATGCAGCAGACCAACGAGGTGCTGAACGTCATCAACACCGTGCTCGCCCAGCCCAACATCAACGGGGACATGGCCGTCCAGATGGCGCTCTTCGCGCGCGACTTGCAAAGTATCCCGATGATGAAGCTGGCACTCGTCCGACTGACCGAGGTCAACCCGCAGAGCCCCGAGGCGTGGTACGATCTTTCGGCGTTGCAGGCCTCCCTCGAGGAAATCGAGCCCGCCATCGCCAACCTCAAACGGTCGGTGCTGCTCAGCGACCTCCGGCTCAAGACCGATCCGGGCGCAAAGAACCTGCGCGAGACGATGGCGACGGAGCCGAGATTCGCCCCCATCCGCGTGCGATCCGACTGGGACACCCTGCTGGACAAGCAACCCTGAGGCAGGAAAGAATTTCAGCTTTTCCCGGGTGCCGCAAACGCACACCCGGCGGCCACCAGTCCCCAATGGCAAAGGAATTTGAACAAAGGAATGACGCGATAAAGTCGAACCCAGGACACCGACGACAGTTCACTATTCTACTGTCTCACTGATTACTGATCACTTCCTCCTCGGATCCTCCCGGCAAAACAGCTTTGCGCGGACCGGCGTTTTTGGTTTGCTCAGCACGTGGCCACCACCTCCCTCTCCCAACTGGTTCAATACACCGACCGTCATCTTCGCATCGGCGAAATCGATGACTACCCGGGGGCCGTCAACGGCCTGCAAGTCGAGAACGACGGTACCGTTCACCGGATCGCCGCCGCAGTGGATGCCAGCCTCGCGACCGTCAACAAAGCCATCGATGCCGACGCCGATTTGCTGCTTGTCCATCACGGTTTGTTCTGGTCGCCCACCATTCCGTGGACCGGAAAGAAATATGAACTGCTCCGGTTGTTGCTCGACAACAATCTCGCCGTTTACAGCGCCCACCTGCCGCTCGACATGCACCCCACACTGGGCAACAACGCACTGCTGAGCAAAGCCATCGGACTCAAGAATTTGAAACCGTTCTTTACGATGAAAGGTCAGACACTGGGTCTAAGATCCACCGTAACCGTGAAGCGTGACGTCCTTGTTCAACGTCTCGAAAAAGCGGTCGGTGGCCCGGTGACGGTCATCCCGGGCGGGCCGGCTACTTGTAAAGCCATTGGGGTCGTGACCGGTGGTGCGGGAGCCGAAGTCGCGATCGCGGCGAAGGAAGGTGTCGACACGTTCATCACCGGCGAAGGCCCGCACTGGACATATGCACTCGCGGAAGAACTGGGAGTGAACATCCTCTACGCCGGGCATTACGCCACGGAAACATTTGGCGTGCGCGCACTCGCCGAACACCTCGCGAAGAAGTTTCGCGTCGGCTGGACCTTCATCGATCACCCGACCGGTCTGTAACGAAACTCAGGCGGAACGCGATGCAGTTGAAAGGGGAGCGCCCGCGTCCCGCGTCCCGCGTGCTGCCGTCGCCGTCCCGGCGACGGCGTCCGGCTGACGCTCTTGAATTCACCAAAAGGATGTTTGTCGTCGGATAACCCCCAAAGTGTTCGGCGGGACGCGTGCGCTCCCCATCCCAGTTACATGGTTCCGGCTCAAGCCGGGGGATTGCCGAAGTGGGCGCGATGCGTCTGGTAAGCCCGTGAATCGGCCAGCATCGCATCGATGGTCGCGACCAACGGCAGCTCATTGATCAGCCCGGAGAAAACCGCCCGATCCCCGATGTCGCTCTGCAACACGAAGGCCGGACGCTGGCTGACCTTGAGCGCGTGGAATTCCTCGGTCGACGCACGCACCCGTTTTTCAATTTCCGGCGAACCCGTCACCTTCTTCAGCTCGTCCGAATCGATCCCGACCGCGTTTGCCACGATGTTCACCGAGACGTCAAGCCGCCCGACTTTCTCGCCGTCCACCATCGCCGCCCGCGCGAGAGCGAGCCGCGCACGGTCGTCCAGGATTCCAAATTCCTTCGCCGCTTCCGCCACCAGATTGGGCGCGAGATACTCCTTGAGATTGTGTTCGTACCAACCCGAGTTCAGCATGTACGACCACCGAACCATCAGTCCGCTGCGACGATAAAACCATTCTTCCTGCTCGCGCGACGTTGGGATGCCCGACTCGTCGATCAACGTGATCTTCCATGAGAATTCCAGGTCGTCGGCGTACCGGTTTTTCAACCTGGCGATCATCGGTTCCGCGTAAAAACACCACGAGGAAACGACGTCGAGATAGTAGATGAACTGTATTCGGGCGGACATGGTTGATGGTTAAAATGGTTCGCAAAAACATTGTCAATCTCGCACCGGCAACAGAGTGCGTTTGAAAACGTGTGGCCGGCAGCAACGATCGCTCCAGTCTTTCATCAACCGGACCAGCCAAGAGGACGGCGGAGTCTGTCGTGGACTGCGCCGGCGGATCCCGCTGAGCGGGAGGAGACGGCGCTTTTGGGCCGACAGGGCGGTTGAAAGTTTGAAACCTTACCGCGCGTGCGAAAGCGGTGTCGCGCTTTGCTCGCCACCGCAGTCCAAGAAGCGCCGCTATCCTGCTATCCTGCCCGTCGAAGAATTTCCTGTGGCGTCGTGGAATTGCCGGGGCTAAGGTCATCCTGTTTCCCAGACGAGGTGATTGCCCCCCATACGGCGGAGTTTCCCAACACACGATTGCAGTGTCCTCCCGCGGTGATGATCACGTCGGGGCCAAAAAACCCAAACAAAGGAATCGCGATGAATGGAATAATGAGCGGAGTCGTAAGAGGGAGCGGGCTTGGATCAGTCGCTTTGACATTGTTACTCAGTTTCACAACGGCGCGGGCCGGCGAACTGGAACAGTTTTTTTACGCAAACGTTGAGGGGGCGCACGTGTCGGATTTGCAGGCCGACCCCAGCTTTCCCGAACAGCCCTTCGACATTGTCCCGGTGAACTGGTTCAGCACGGGGCTCGAGGGGATCACCAACGCATCCAACCACTACGGCAGCTGGATGCGCGGTTATCTGGAAGCGCCGGTCACGGGCGATTATGTTTTCTATCTTTCAGCCGACGACAGCGCGGACTTCTATCTCAGTGCAGATTATCAGCCTGAAAACAAGGCGCTGATCGCGAGCGTGCAAACAAAGGTCGCCCCGGACGTTTACGACGGGCAGGCATTCCAGCGCTCTGTGCCGGTCACCTTGGAGAAAGGCAAACAATACTTCTTTGAGATCCTTCATCGACAGGACGAACCCGGGGATCACGTGCAGGTCGGGTGGCTCCGACCGGACGACGTGCTCGAACGCCCGGTCCCGCTGCGGTATGTCCAGCGGTTCGTGCCGGAAAGCTACTTCGTCCGAGCGTCAACCGCGCGGCCCTGCGTTCGCCAGAAATCGACCTCCCCTTCACGGGACTGATTCGCGAACACCAGCACGTCGTGCTCGCCCCCAATGTCAGCGCAACGCCGCCGGTGGCGTATCAGTGGTTCGAGAACGGCGCGCTCATCGAAGGCGCGCGGCTCTCGTCACTGAATCTGGGCCAGGTCACGGAAGCCGACGGCGGGCGTGTGTTCACGTTGCTGGTGGGAACGCCGCACGGATTCGCGTTGTCCGCTGATCAAGAGCTGAACGTTTCCGCCGACCGGATGCGACCCGAGATCGTCAGCGCCGGAGTCTCCGGAATGGCCGATGGATTTTTTCTGACGTTCAGCGAACCAATGGACGCGGCGACGATCACAAATCCGGCGAACTATTCGCTGAGCCACGGGTTTGAAGTCACCGGGCTGAACCTGCTTTACGGAACCAACCTGACGACCTTGGTCGTGCAAACGTCCGGGTTCCCGACCGGTGAACCGCTCGAAGTGACCGTGAGCAATGTGCGCGATCTTGCCGCGCCGCCGAATGAAATCCTGCCCGGCTCGACCGTCGCCGTCAGTCTCGCGGACGGCGCGATCACGTTGCGACTGTACGGACTCGATTTCGGCAACCAATTGCCTCTCAATTATCCGACCACGCCAATCCATCAGGCCTGGTTTCCGGACAATCCGGGCACCGTGACCACCCGTCCGGAGATGGGCATTCCACCAAACGTCTCGGACAACTACATCGCGCAGCTGATCGGCTACCTCGTTCCGCCGGTGACCGGTGAATACCGGTTTCTCGTGGCGGCGGATGATCAGGCGATCGTCTACCTCAGCACGGACCCCGATCCCGGCAACAAGGTTGCCATCGCGGTGGAGCCTCAATGGAATCCGTATCGCGACTACACCAGCACGACCCGGCGGAGGAACACCGGTGCGCCCGGCGGCCTGATCCAGGAGAATTTTCCCGATCGCGATCCGGGCCTCGCCGCGAACGATTCCGCGAACACCGTGGGACCGATTCATCTGGAGGCAGGGCGGCGTTACTATTTCGAAGCGTTCATGATCGACGGCGGAGGAGGCGACAACCTCGACGTCACCTGGGTGATGCCCGGCGACACCCGACCGGTTCAAAACGGACAAGCACCCGTCCCCGGAGAATTCCTCGCCCCCTGGGACGGGTCCGGGTTTGGCGGCCCGGCGGTCATCACCACACAACCGGCGGACGACGACGCGATTGAGGGTCGCTTGGCGACGTTTCAAGTGAAGGCCTCGGGCGTGCCGGAATTTGAATACCAGTGGTTCCGCAATGGCGTCAGAATCGTGGACGCCACCTCGGCCGTTCTCGAATTCCCGACGCGACTCAGCGACAAAGGTGCGCATTACTCCGTGCGGGTCCGGAACCGTTTCAGTGAAACGTGGAGCGACGAGGCGATCCTCAACGTGCGCCGTGACGGAGATTCGCCACAAATCATCCGCACGTTTGCTGACCGGCACTTTGACAAGGTGACGCTCGTCTTCGATGAACCGGTCACCGCCGCGAGCGCGACCAACGCACTCAACTATTCGATCACGCGCAGCGACAACCAGCTGCCGTTATCCGTGTCCGGAGCGGAAGTGCGCGGTTATCTGAACGGCGGTTTTATCAACGTCGTATTGCGCACCGGGGACATCGAGCCCGGGGTGAACTATACCGTCCGCGCCTCAGGCGTTGCCGATCTGGCCGAGCAGCCAAACCTGTCGAACCCCAACCAACCGGGCCATTTCACGGGCTGGGTGTTGAGCCATGGTTTTGTGCTTCACGAACGGTTTTCCCCCATCGCGGATCTCGACGTTTCGAGCCTGCGGGACGCGGACACTTTTCCCGACTCGCCGGGGTCGTCACAATATCTGACCAGCTGGGAAACTCCGTACCCTCAAATTGAGCCCGTTGCCAGGCTGTTCGGAGCCCGGACATCGGGATACGTTTTTCCACAGCACAGCGGCGTTTACAAGTTTTACACCGTGGCCAGCTACGCCGGAGGAGAATTGTGGCTGAGCCCGGACGCTTTCCCCGCGAATGTTGAGCTCATCGTGAATGCCACCGCGTCGCCGGGTGGCGGGCGTAACTTCTGGGAGGCCGCAGGCCCCGGCAACCGATCCGGCGAGATCCCATTGCAGGCGGGACAGAGTTACTATTTGGAATCCTACTTCACGGGGGCCGGTGGTAATGGCGATTATCTGGACGTGAATTGGCAGTCCCCCGGCGCTCCCGTTCCCGCTCCTGCGCCTACGCAGTTGCGTGGGGATGTCATCGCCACCTGGGCGAATCTGGATGGAATCCAGTTTGGGTTCTCGACGGAACCTCAAGACAGCGGGTTGGACGCCGGGACCATGGTGACCTTCACCCTACAGGTCAGCGCGGCCGGGTTGTCAGGTCAGGCCCTGCCGGTAATTTATCAGTGGCAGACGAACGGCGTGGATGTCGCCGGAGCCGATGGCACATCATTCACAACGCCGCGACTTGCAGAAGCCCATGACGGGATGTTGGTTCGCTGCCTCGTGTCGGCCCCGGGAGCGACCGTTGCGAGCCGAACCGCTGTGATTTCCGTCACTCCCAGCGAAATTGGTTATCCGATTCTGGTGACCGGCAGCCCGGGTTTGAACCGGGTGTTCCTAGAGTTTGAATCATCCAGTTTTGGCCAACCTCCCTCGGGCATTGGCGACCCCGCCAACTATGCCATCGACGGCCTCAACGTTTACTCTGTGGAAGTTTCACAGGGCGGCTGGTTGGTCACCCTCCACACCTCTCCCCAGGAACCGGGCCGTGATTATTTGGTAAAGTTCCCTAATATTAACCCCGGCGGTTTCGCCCTTCGGCAGGCCCCGTTCGCCGCCTGGAAATGGGAATCCGGCTGGGTTCTGACCGAACAGTTTCACCTCGGCAGCGCCGCGACGCTCGCTGATCTCGAAGTCTCACCTGAACGGCAAATGTGGCCGAACTTCAACGAAGACGTTGATTTTGAAATTCGCAATTTTGGCATCTCATCGAAAACGGGCTACCGGTTGTCCGGCTGGTTGAAGGCACCGGTATCAGGCGAATACGATTTCTATCTCGCGGCGTCCAGCCCGGCGGTGTTCCGGCTGGATGACAACGCGTCCACGGCGACGCTTCGAACCATCGTGGCCGAACCTGAAGGCCAGCAACTGCGGGACTACACCAGCCTCGAAGGCCGGATAAATTCTCCGGCAAATGCTTGGTTCCCGGACGTCACCGACGCGCCGGTCAACCAGTCTCCGCACACCGTCGGCCCGGTGTTTCTGGAGGCGGACACGGACTACTACTTCGAGCTGCTCGTTCTCAGCAGCGCCGCCGAGCATCACGGATCCGTCGTCATGGTTCCCTCCGGTGATCCCGTGCCAGCCGACGGCACCCCGGGGTTCTCGGGAATGCTGGTTTCAAATCACGTCCGGCCGGACAGCCTGGCCACCATGTTGACTTCGCCGCCAACCAAATATGTGCCGGACGGAACCGTCGTAATGATCGACGCTGTCGGATTCTGGTATGGCTACCCGACCCGTTTTCAGTGGCAGCGAAACGGCGTCGATCTGCCGGGCGAGACGTCCGGCCGTCTGACCTTTACCGCGACACCGGAAAATCACGGTGCGCGCTACCGTTGCCGGATGTCCGTTCCGGGACGAATCGGATTCACGCGTCCGGTCCTGCTGGCCGTTGACGAACCCCCGTTCGGTTTCTATGAAAGTGATGAATCGGTGATCATTGAATTCCCGCCGATATTGCGCCCGGTGACAGTGCAAAGCACCGGCCGTTTGAGCGAGCCCCTCGAATGGACGACTGTCGGGCGCCTGGCTCCCAATCCGGAAACCAAGCGGTTCGTGTTTCCGAAGTCCGGACAACACCGCTACTTCCGGGTTCGTCCGCAATGACCGGCCACCAACGTCGCACCGCGTTTCCGGTGACGATTGGCGTCGGAACCGCGATTTTGCCACAGCCAATTGCCATGTGGCCGAGGAGGTAGCTCCACACCGGATTTCGGGTTCCCTTCTTTCCGCGTTTCCCTACCATGCGCGCGATGTCTGACACGCTGGTCGTCAACGAAATCTACCTGAGTTTGCAGGGCGAAAGCACCTTCGCCGGGTTGCCCTGCGTCTTCATCCGGCTGACCGCCTGCAATCTCCGCTGCTCGTACTGCGACACGGCGTACGCGTTCAAGGAGGGCACGAAGCGAACCACGGAAGACGTGCTGGGCGAAGTGCACCGACTGGCAAAGCCCTTCGCCGATCATAAATCATCAATCCCAAATCATAAATTACCAACCGTTGAACTCACCGGTGGCGAACCGCTGCTTCAACCCAACGCGCTGCCGTTGATGAAGCAGCTGTGCGACGACGGATTCACCGTGCTGATCGAGACCAGCGGAGCCCACGATATTTCAAAAATCGATCCGCGCGTCCGTCGGATCATGGATTTGAAATGCCCGTCCAGCGGCGAGGTGGAACGGAACTTGTGGGCAAATATTTTGTACCTCAACGACACCGATGAAATCAAGTTCGTGATCGGCTCCGAACAGGATTATGAATGGGCGAAGTCCAAATTGTCCGAACACGAACTTGCTTCAATCTGTCCCGCGTTGTTCTCGTGGGTGGCACCGCTGAAACCCGAGCAACAGGACAAGTCGTTGAAACCGGTGCCCGCCGGGCAGACGCCGATCACGCGGCGCGAGCTTGTGGACCGCATCATTGCCGACGCGTTGCCCGTTCGTTTTCAACTTCAGATGCACAAGTTCATCTGGGCACCCGAAGAACGTGGGGTCTGAAGGGTGACGCGATTGATCTCATGTCTAATTTTCCCAAAACATTCCGCTCGTTGGAACGCGGCATCGAAGCCGGCCTGCAACTCGGCGCACAGCTCGCCATCATCAGGAACGGCGAACTGATCCTCGATCTCGCGGTCGGTGAAAATGCGCCCGGTGAACCGCTCACGACCACTCACCTGATGCCCTGGCTTTCATCAGGAAAACCGGTCACCGCCGTCGCGATTCTTCAGCTGATCGAACGCGGAAAATTGCGGCTCGATACGCGCATTCCCGAGATCATTCCCGAGTTTTCCGAAAACGGAAAAGACGCCGTCACCGTCCGGCATCTGCTCACCCACACCGGTGGATTCCGCGAGGGCGACAAGGTTCCGGAACACTTGAGCTGGGACGAATCAATCGCGCGAGTCTGCGCTGCGAAGCCCGATCCGGACTGGGTTCCCGGCGAACAGGCCGGTTATGATATTCTCGGCTCGTGGTTCATTCTCGGCGAACTGATCCGGCGCATCGATGGCCGTGCCCCGGAACTTTTCGTTCGTGAGGAAATCTTGAATCCCTGTGCGATGAACAACTCGTGGATCGCGTTGCCCGATGACGTCATTGCGAGCCGCCGAAATGAAATCGGCCTGATGCATCTCACCCACGACATCGCCCCCGCGCCGCATCCGTTTATGAATCACGAACGCAATTGGCAACACGCACGCCCCGGCAGCAGTCTGCGTGGTCCAGTTCGTGAGCTGGCCAGATTTTACAGTCACCTTCTGCAAACGAAACCTGGTAACTCGTCGAAAATACTGACGTCGGATTCGGTTCGCGCCATGACCTCCCGGCAACGCGAAGGCCTGTTCGACCAGACGTTTCAGCACATCATGGACTGGGGATTCGGCGTGATCGTTAATTCGGCGAAACACGGGCGCAGCACGGTGCCTTACGGTTTTGGATTGCACGCAAGTGACGACACGTTCGGTCACGGCGGCATGCAGAGTTCGTGCGGTTTTGCCGATCCGAAACACGGTCTCGCCGTCGCCTGGGTCTGCAACGGGATGTCTGGCGAAATGAAACACCAGCTCCGCGCCCGCGAATTGAATTCGGTGATTTACGAGGACCTCGGGCTGACTTCAGAAAACAACAGTTCAACCACAGATGGACGCAGATGAACACAGATATGAAACAAAGACGCGAACGGCTGAACTGCGATCCGAGCGTAACGGTTGGACAGCGCTCTCGATGGTAGGGCAGCGTCGCTTTGCGCGCACCGCCGCATGCCGGACGCAGATTCGAACATTCAGAACCTCGGCCAAATCTGGACCCTCACAGCCCATCGCGGAGCGACGGTCCCTACCGTTGGAAATCTGTGTTCATCTGCGTCCATCTGTGGTTAAAACAAATCTGAATCCGCTCCGAAAACCATGTTGATCGCCTTTCATAAACCCTTCGGCGTGCTCTCGCAGTTTACTCCCGATGGTTCGCCCAACTGCACACTCGCGGAATTTGGTTTCCCAAAAGACGTCTATCCGATCGGCCGTCTGGACGCCGACAGCGAGGGGCTGCTGCTGTTAAGCGATGAAGCGGCGCTGAATGACCGGTTGCTGAATCCGCGGCACAGCCATGGTCGCATCTACTGGGTGCAAGTGGAACGAATTCCCGCCGACAGCGCAGTGAGCGAACTGGCACGAGGCGTCATGGTTCAAGGAAAGAAAACGCTGCCCTGCAAAGCGCGGCGACTCGATCCGCAGCCGGACGTGCCACCGAGGGACCCTCCGATTCGCGTCCGCAAAACCGTGCCTGATTGCTGGCTTGAACTGGAACTCATCGAAGGCCGCAACCGCCAAGTCCGGCGCATGACCGCTGCGATCGGGCATCCGGCGCTCCGATTGATCCGGACGCGGATCGGGGCGTTTGAGTTGGGATTGATTCCCGCAGGTCAGTGGCGCGAACTGGGGGCGAATGAACGGAAGCTTGTGCTGTCCGGTTCGGAATAGTTTCCTCGAACACGATCAGGATGGGCAATTGTAATACGAAGCAAAAGCGGTGATGAACGTGCGCGAGGTCCAGTCGCTTCGCGAGAGCGTCTTGGACTGCGGCAGCCCTCTACCGCTCTTTTGCAGTCGCCACCTAGCCAGTCCATTTCCTCGACCAAGCGACCATCACCGCCCTCAAGGAAAGCGCCAGAGGACTGGCGCACTCCACAACCTGACGAAAACCGGAGCGCGTGAACAATCTGCGCCCGAAGGCGTGATCAACGGCCTTCTTCAAACTTGATCTCGACCATCAGATCGGCGGCGATTTTTTCCAGACCGGCCCGCAGTGCGGCGGTGTCGCAGCCCGCCGCGACGTGGACTTCAATCGTTGCCTGAAACAACATCTCGCCCGACATTGGTGCACTGGTCCGTTCAGTGGTGAGCTCCTCGACGTTGACCTGATGCGCGGCGAGCACCCGCGAAATTTCCTTCACGATTCCGGGCCGATCCTGTCCGACCAGTTCAATCGTCGCAACCGAGGTTGCCTCCGTGACGGTGTCATCGTCGGGATGCACAACGACCTGAAGCCCTTTGGAATCAAGCGCGGCCAGAGCCGCCGTCAATCCTGCCACCGCATCGGAGCCAATCTCGACGCGCAGGACACCGGCGAACTCGCCGCCGAGACGGCACATCCGGCTTTCCACCCAGTTGCCGCCGTGGCCCGCGACCGTGGCCGCCAACGCATCGACCAGACCCGGCCGGTCCTTCCCGATCAAAGTGAGCACCAAACGTGATTGCATGGGTTTCTGGTAAAGAGGATGCGGGACCGAGGCAAGCGATTCCTGAGAAATTCTTGGGAGCCCCGTGCAAAAACAATTTCTTGCGAACGCAGAGATAAGGACGATGGACGGCCTGATTCCGCAGCAACACCCGGCAACCCGGAGCGCGACCGGTCTCAGTCGCAGCGGCTCCGCCGGTGGCGCAGCGATTCGATTTACCGAAGCCCTTCTCCATTGCGAAGCTGCTGCGAGCCGGGACGTCCCGCGCTCCCCAGGAACGTCGAGCGTGACTATGCGAGGTTCGCCGTTTTGAGGTTGCAGAGTTGGCCGAACAGCGTTGTTTTAAAGGAGGGTGATTGGAACGGATGAAACCGATTGCCAGCTTACCTCGCTCTCCGCTCTGCGTCGCAGATCGCGAAGACTTTGCCCCGGGCCGATCAGCGGCTACCGTCCGGTCTCCTGCTGAAGCGCGACGAGTTTTTTGCGCGTAGCCTGGAGTCGTTGAATGGCCACCTCTGCTGCCCGATGCGCGAGGGACATTCCCAGGCGGGGATCTTTTTCGCATTCCTCACGAAGCCGCGTGCCATAGAAAAAAACCGCCTTGCACGCCTTGACGGTCCGGGCGCCGAATCGCCAGTAGTACGGCGGAAACATCCACGACCAGCCGAGCACATCGCCGGAGCCCAGCCGAGCGATTTCCACGGGGCTTTTTTCTGGATTGTCCAATGACTCCAAAACCACTTCGCCGTCCTGAATCAGGTAGAAACGGTTCGCGGCGTCGCCTTCACTGAAGATTGTTTCGCCAACGGGGAATTCGACCGGCATCGCGTTGGCGGCAAGAATGTTCAACTGCTCATCCGTCAACCCTTTCAAAAACGAGTGGTCGCCCAGGGTCCTCATAAGGGCGTGTTCATTCGCCAATGTCGTGCCGTCGCCGGAGCGGATCGAATACGGATCGTCGGAATTCGTGGTCATGGGAAGAACATCGTTGAACGCGTCGCGATCACCACACTCTTTTTGTTAAAAACCTCACCGCGCTTGGCGGATCGCCGAACTAGGAACTCAGTCCCCGCGCTGGGCCCACGCCCGGTAGATCCGCAGCGGGCCGAAGTCGTATCGACCACCGAGCGATTCGTGAATCTGGGTCAACGCTGCGCCGCCGTGCTTCTCAAACGCGGCGCGGATCTCATTCTGATCTTCGCTCGAAAGAAGCTGCGAAATATCCAGTGACTCGCCCGCCTCGATGGCTGTGGCGAGGTGCGAATAAATGGTGCTGTCCTTGAGCTGCCGGGTCCGGGAAATCTCCGCCACCGATTTTCCGGAGCGAAAAAACGCCAGTGATTCTCCTACCGTGTCGGTCATGCGGGAACGGGTGGGGTGGGGCGCGGGCGCGAACGAGGAGTCATCCTCAAACACCTGTTTCTCATGATCTGAGAGATAGCGCTGGATTTCACCGATGAACACTTCACCGAACTCTCGAAGTTTCACCGAACCAACGCCGCTGATAGTTGAGAACTGCTCGGGACTGGTCGGATAACGCCGGGCCATGTACCGCAACGCCACATCCGAAAATACCACGTAGGGAGGAACGCCGCGCTCGTCGGCCAGTCGTTTCCGGAGTTCGCGCAATTGACCGAAGAGCGTTTCGTCGCACTCAATTTCGCCGGCGCGGTGTCGGGCCGTCTCGGGAACAGTTATCGGACGTGTGAGCATCACGGTCTCGCGGGATTTCAAAATTGCACCGCCTTCGGTTGTCAATTCAACAGCGTTGAACGCGGCTGGGTTTTGTCGGAGGAAACCGAGCCGCACGAGTTCACGTGCGATCGCCGCCCAGTCTTTGCGACCGTGCTCCTTGCCGATGCCGTAAGTGGAAAGACCCTCGTGACCGAAGCGGCGAATCTTGTCCGTGTTCGCGCCCGTGAGCACTTCGACGACGTGATTGATGCCGACACCGAATCCGCTCAGCTGCTGAATGCGGAAGACGCACGAGAGAAATTTCTGCGCGGCCAGTGTGCCGTCCCACTGCTCGCGTGGGCTCAGGCAGTTGTCGCAGCCACCGCAGTTGTCCTCGGGATACGTTTCGCCGAAGTAGTTCAGCAACTGCGCACGTCGACAGCTCGCTTCCTCGGCGTAGTGAACCATCTGCTCCAGCTGCTCGATCGCAATCTGACGTTCGTTCGCATCCGTCTTCTCGTCGATGAAACGCATCTGCTTCACGCGATCTCCGGGGCTAAACATCAACAGGCAATCACCCGGCAAACCGTCGCGACCCGCACGTCCCGTTTCCTGATAGTAACTCTCGATGTTCTTCGGCAAATCGGCGTGAATGACAAACCGCACGTTTGATTTGTTGATGCCCATCCCGAAGGCGATCGTCGCGCAAACCACGCGCACTTCATCACGCAAAAAGGCGTCTTGATTTGCGGCGCGCACCTCGGGATTCAAGCCCGCGTGGTACGCCGCCGAAGGAATTCCGTCGAGCTTCAGTCGTGCGGCTGTGCCCTCGGTGGATTTGCGGGCGTGACAATAAATGATGCCGCTCTCGCCAGGTCGGCTGCGGATGAAGTCCAGGATCTGTTCGTAGGCGCCGGACTTCGGGGCGACGCGATAGGTGAGATTCGGTCGATTGAAACTGGCGACGTATTTGGCGACGTCCCGAAGCTGCAACTGGCGGACGATGTCTTCGGCCACACGCTCCGTCGCGGTGGCGGTCAATGCCATGAACGGAACGCCGGGAAACAGCTCCTGCAGCTTGACGAGCTGCCGGTACTCCGGCCGAAAATCATGACCCCATTCACTGATGCAATGGGCTTCGTCGACCGCAAACTGCTGGACGTTCCATTTGGAAAGGTCGTTGAGAAATCCGCTCAACATCAATCGCTCCGGCGCGACATAGAGCAATTTGAACTCGTTGTTGTAGAGGCCACGAATTCGCGCGGCGGATTCCCCGGCATCGAGGGATGAATTGAGAAATGTCGCGGGAATGCCGGCCGCGTGTAGTCCATCAACCTGATCCTTCATCAACGCGATCAACGGCGACACCACAACGGTGAGACCATCCCGTATCAGCGCGGGCAGTTGGTAACACAACGATTTGCCGCCACCGGTGGGCAGCAGCGCGATCACATCACGGTTGGCCAGCGCGTCGCAGATGATTTCCTTCTGCAACGGCCGAAACGAATCGAAGCCGAAGTTTTGCTTCAGCGTGTCGTGCAGTTGTTGGTCGTCCTCCATGTGATTGAATCTCGGTTGCCCGACCATGAAACGTTCCCCGGTTTGGCTCCAGCAAAAAGGCTCGAAACCGGAGACGGACTCTGGTGCACACGGAGAACGGGGAGACTGAAAGAAGGCGAATCGTGGACACGCCACCACGTTTCACCCCATTTGACCAAGGTTACGTTTTCGTGATAGATCCGTGATGCCAGCGCCCGATTACTCAAGAGCGTCCGACGAGAAGTCTTTCAATTCGGATGCCCGGTGATACCGTTCCGGTTGTGAAGTCTGAGCGGAAGAAGCACATTCTACTTAGAGCGCTTGCCGATCCTGACAATAACATTTCCGAGGCTGCTTCGTTCACGCTGGGGGATCTGGGTCTTTCGCCGGAAACCGTGGTTCCGGCTCTCACGAACGCCCTGCAACACCATTTCCAAATGACGCGGATTGGCGCTGCAAGATCACTGGCGCTCTTCGGAACAAACGCGATCATTGCAATCCCTGCCCTCCGGATAGCACTGGACGACAGCGATTCCTACGTTCGAGAAAAGGCCAGCAACGCACTCGAGGTTATTATCTCGGCATCGCAAACGGGAGTAAGCGGTGTGCCAAGTGCCAGTTGACAGGATCTGCCGGAACGTTGGATCTGCGGGGTCGTAGAGGTCAGAGATTTCTGACTACGACATCTATGACGCGTGTTTGAGAAGGCCTGGCCCGGTCCGGGTCTTGGCTTTCCCGGCGGCCCAGGCTTGCGGGGTCACGGTGTGGGTCTGGTGATTAGTCATCTTGGGCAGCCGGGTGAGGACATCGCGCAGGTATTCATCGGGGTTGATGCCACTGCGGCGGCAGTTCTCAATGATCGTATACAGGATGGCGCTGCGTTCCCCGGCTTCGGCGGCTCCGATGAAGAGCCAGTTTTTCTT
>JBDNGP010000032.1:0-17284 GCA_041689265.1 Verrucomicrobiota bacterium | reverse complement strand
GCATCGGGCATCACCAGTTTGACCGGAGCGCCGCCCTCGGCGATCCAGGTTTCCACCGAGGTGGCGGCGTGCCCCGGACTGGATGCCGTGACGATGTATTCGCGTTCCTCGGCAACGGTCATGCGAAAACGACCGGCGTAGTCAGAGTTCGTGCGGGCCAGAATCTTCAGGTTGCCTACGGTCACGCCCACGACCACGTCCGCGCCGATAACCGGTTGTCCGCCCGTGTCGCTGACCGTTCCCGCGACAAACAATTGCGACGGAAACACCAAGCGAGCCGTCCCGTTGCGCAACGACTCAATCGAGATCTGCGGCAGTTCTTCCGCGGTCAGACTTTTGCCCTCCGGAGTGATGAACCGGGCGTGGTTCCCGTTTCGATCAATCAGCCCCAGCATCAGCCGGTCGAGGTCAGACGGGAAATTGGGAATCGTGAAGCGCCCGTTCTTGTCAGTGTAAACCGCTTTTGGATCGCGAATGTTTTCCGACAAGCTGATCTGGCTGATGTTGTCCACGCGCACAACCGGATCACTGGTCATTTTTCCCGTCGAATCATATGACATCGAGTAACCGAGATAATTGTTTCCCGAGCCCGACACCACCACCCGTCGCATCGGATTCCCTGCGTGATCGACCACCGTGCCGCTCAAACTCATTCCGCGTTCAAGCCGGACGGTGTATTCGGGGCCGACCGTGGAAAACACCTCGCCGGTCGAAGAAAGAAACATAAGCTCACGACCGGCGTAACCATCAGCATTGAAAAACACTTGGAACTTGCTCATCCGCTCGTCTCCCGGCAGGTGGTCCGGAACCGTCATCTTCACACGTCCATCCGCATCTGTTACGAATCTCGGCGGTTGATTCATGCCGGGAACCATCATGGCGCTGTGGAACATTTCGACTCCTTGGATCGGTTGATCCGTCGCCGCGTCGAGCACGGTGATCTCCAACGATTTGAGCGCGATGGTTTCACCGTTTAGCTCAAACGAATCAGGAACGCTCGGAAGCGCCATCGAGCTGCCGGCTGGCGTTCCTCCCGTCGGTGAATCCGGAGACTGGACAACGGTCGTTGAGCCGTCCATCTCCGGCTGGTACGCAACCGGATCGTTATCTGGAACGACTTGCGGCAACAGCAATGCGACCGAGACGGTGCCGACGGCGAGCGCTGCCCCCCACTTGATCTTTGCCCATTTCATCGCGGCGATCACTTCGGTCAGAAGTGCCGACGTCACCGCAGTTCCGTTCGCTACACTGAGTCCGCTGCTGACGATCGAAGCGGTCAATGCCGCGGATGAACCTGCAACCGCCGTTGAAGCGGCACCCGCCTCCGCCCCGAGACCTGCCGTGAGAACGCCGATGCTGATGTTCGTTCCACGTCTCGACAGAATGCGGCGGAGTTTGTCGAGCGCGCGGGTGACGCGTTTCCTCGCGGCATCCTCGGTGAGGCCCAATGTGTCGCCAACTTCGCGCAGCGGTTTCTCTTCGAGATAACGAAGGAACAACGCGTCGCGGTCGGTTTTTCCAAGTCGCGACAGCGCACCGTCCAGCTCGGGTCGCACCTTGTCCCAACCCGGACCCGACGTTTCAACCGCGTTCATGGCAACGACCTCCTGTTCCCGGAACTTGCGACGGCGATCTCCGCGCTGGGCGCGACGGGCGACGAACACGGTTGTGTTGTGCAACCAGCCGGAAAGACGCACTTCGCGACGCAGTCGTCCGGCCTTGCGGGCGAGCAAAATGAAGACAGTCTGGGAAATCTCGTCGGCCAGAGACGGATCGCCGGTGGTCCGGCGGGCGGTTCCGAGCACGAGCGGGAGATGGCGTTCCACGAGCTGCCGGAAGGCCGGTTCGGAGCCGTGCTCAGCGAAGTCACGAAGTAGTTGGGTGTCATTGGTCATGTTCATTCACTTTCAATGGCTCATCCCCGCCCAAGCGAAAATCCGGACAAAAACTTTCAACGACCGTGAACTCCGTGTCTCTGCGCTGACCTGATCCGGCACCCTTGGAGCGTATTTGAAACAGGTGGCGTCGGCCATCCTTGGCTGACTTGGAGCCGGGCTTCCCAGCCCGGCGGGAAGAAAAGCTTCGCAACGTCGGGCGCTTTAGAATTTCCAATCACCTCTCGCAATCCCGCCCCAGATCAGGGCGGCTGGAAGCCGCCCTCCACGGCAGACAGGGATGCCTGCCGCTACATTTTCAGACAGGCTCTTATCTTCGCGCCCTTCGCCTGCTCCTCCTCAAACCGACCGCCGTTCAACTTTGACTGTTGGCGACCACCGTCCGCAGGTCGGCAGCGAATGCGTGTACGTCCGCCGGCTGGGTGTCCCACGAGCACATGAAGCGGCAGCCGCCGGCTCCGATGAAGTTGTAGAATTTCCAACCGCGTTCCTGCATCGCGCGGCTGACTTCGGTCGGCAGCGAAGCGAAAACGGCGTTGGCCTGGCGGGGAAACAGTATTTTCACTTCGGAGATTCCCGACAGTTCTTCGTGAAGCAGTTCGGCCATGGCGTTCGCGTGCGCCGCGTGATGCAGCCAAGCGCCGTCCTTGAGCATTCCCACCCACGGCGCGGACATGAACCGCATCTTGGATGCGAGCTGCCCCGCCTGTTTGCAGCGATACTCGAACTCCTGCGCCAGATCGCGATTGAAGAACACCACGGCGTCGCCCACGTGCGTTCCGTTTTTCGTGCCGCCAAATGACAGGATGTCCACGCCCGCCTGCCAGGTGATTTCCTTGGGCTTCACACCCAGCGAGGCGACGGCGTTGGCGAACCGCGCGCCGTCCATGTGGATTTTTAATCCCAGACCCCGACATCGCGACCAGATGGCTTTCAGTTCATCCGGGGTGTAGACCGTTCCCAGCTCGGTCGCCTGCGTGAGGCTGACCGCGCGCGGCTTCGGGTAATGCACGTCCGTCCGCTTCTTGACCATCGCCTCGATGCCATCCGGGGTGACCTTGCCGTTTGGCCCGGAGACCAGCTGAACCTTCGTGCCGTTGGAAAAGAATTCCGGGGCACCGCATTCATCCGACTCCACATGCGCCGTCTCGTGGCACAGTATCGAGTGATACGACTGGCACATGGACGCGAGTGAAAGTGAATTGGCTGCGGTACCATTGAACACGAAAAACACCTCGCAGTTGGTTTCGAAGACCTCGCGAATCAGGTCGGAGGCGCGTTGTGTCCATTCGTCATCGCCATACCCCGGGGAATGGCCGTCATTGGCTTCCTCAAGCGCCTGCCAGGCCTCCGGACAGATGCCGGAGTAATTGTCAGAAGCAAAGTGTCTCGCACGCATTGGCATCCCGAAGGTTGGTGATAAATCCGCGCGCTGCCAAGCAGGTTCATCAGTTCAACAGGGAGAACGAACGAAAGCCCAACCAACACCTCACTCCCATTCCCGTTCTCGCTCCGACTCACCAACTAACCCCGCCTCACAACAGATTGGATGACGAGGTTCAATCCAACTTCCGGGAACCGACATGCGTTCCGCGCCCGCGCGTTTCAGCAGCGGCCATCGCGACGAGTGGGTTGGGTAATAATGGGGATGAGATCAGCACCGGGAATTGGCGCGACGGGGTTTGACTGTTTTGTGTCGTGGAGTGACACCAGCGAGCCCTTGAAAAATAGCCCAAATAACGGTTGGCAAGCCCGCGACCATCTGCTAGAAACGCCGCCCGTCCGGACACGGGCATCGACACGGAATATTAATTTAGATCGTTATGGCACAGCATCCCAGTCTTCGTAGCGCGGCCGCCTTGGGCGGAAAACGCAGTGTTTTGAAGCGTTTCGAGCGCGTCGACCTGCTCAAGAAACGTGGTTTGTGGAAAAAAGGCGACCGCGTGACCGGCCTCCGCAAGACCAAGCCCGAAGAATAAACCCGGTTTACTCAAGAATTTCCCGGCCGTGGCCGCCCTAAACTTGGGGATCGCCACGGTCTTTTTTCATTATATGGTCCGACTCCAGAAATTCCTCGCCGACGCCGGCGTGGCTTCCCGCCGCGCCGCCGAACGCATGATTCTGGACGGCCGGATCGCGATCAACGGTGACGTCGTCACAGAGCTGGGCACCAAGGTGAAGACGTCCGGCGACGAGGTGTCCGTGGATGGCAACCCGGTCCGCGTCAAACGCAAGATCTACCTCGCTCTTCACAAACCGGCCGGCTACGTCTGCACCAAGGACGACCCCGAAAAACGCCGTCTTGTGACCGACCTGTTACCCAAGGACAAACGACACGTCCAGACGGTCGGCAGACTTGACCGCGCGAGCGAGGGTCTGTTGCTGCTGACCAACGACGGGGATTTTTCACTCCATCTGGCACACCCCCGTTACGGAGTGGTCAAGACGTACGTGGCCATCGTCACCGGCAAGGTTGATCGCAACCTGCCGGCGAAACTAGTCAAGGGCATCAGTGACCGCGGCGAGTTTCTCAAGGCGCATTCCGCCCGGATTCTGTCCGCGAACAAGACTCACAGCGTGTTCGAAATCGACCTCACGGAAGGCAAGAATCGCGAAGTCCGCAGACTGCTGGCGGCGTTTGGATTTGAGGTGGAACGCCTGATCCGAGTACGGATTGGGAAACTCAACCTGGCGGACTTGCCGCTGGGCAAATGGCGAACATTGACAGAAACCGAGATAAAATCTCTACTCGACGCATGAATTTGACGATCTCCCGATTCTTTAAGGGGCTTTGGATTGCCGGATTGCTTGGCACGCTGACCGTTTCCGCACAGGAAACTGCAACAGTAAACCAGAACAACGTAAACGTCCGCGGCCGCGCGGGTTTCAACGGCGAAGTCATCACCGTGCTCCGCTTCGGTGATCCGGTCGAAGTCCTCGGCACGGTGACGCTTTCGAAGACCAAGTCGGGCGAACCGGCGAAGTGGTTGAAGATCTCCCTACCCGCCAATACACCGGTGTGGGTTCACAGCGATTTCATCGACGCGTCAACCCACGCAGTTACGGCCAATCGTCTGTCCGTTCGCGGCGGCCCCGGCGTGGACTACAGCGTTTTGGGATTTGCCGACAAGGGCACGCCGGTCAGCGAAATCAGCCGCAAGGGAAGCTGGATCGAGATTTCGCCCACACCGAATCTTGCCGGATATATCGCTGCATCGATGGTTACCGCCGCGCCCAGATCCGCAACGGTGGCAGCTGCGACACCCACAGCCACACCAAAAAACTCTGCCCCAGTGACCGCGCCGCCCGCTGAGCCGATCACCGATGAAACCATCGTGGAAGCAACGGTCACTGATGGCGACCTCACGGAAACGGTTCTGGTCGTCGACGAGACCTCAATTCCGTCCAGCGAACCGGCCGGACGGGTTGCCACACCACCGGTCAAACACAGCCTGCCGGGCAGCACCGCCACCGTTGTCGCCGATCCCGCGCCGGCCATTGTTTCCAGCGGTCGGGCGAACGACCGCCCGCTGTCTGATGACGAGCGCGCCCACCAGTCGCTGGAGGCTCGCACCCGCGCCGGACAACGTTGGTACATCGAAAGCGATACGGACGACAAGCTGCTGAAGGATCTGCCGGAGATTCGCCGCCGGGTAACCCGTGAGGGCGTCATCCGCAACACGATGAGCATCCAGGCCCCTTCGGATTATGGCCTGAACAGCGAGCACAACGGAACGCGTCTGAATTATCTCTACACGACCTCGACCAATGTTCCGCTGGCGGAGCTGCTCGGTATGCGGGTCCGCATCAACGGCGAGGAAGGCATCGACGCCCGCTGGCCGAACACGCCGGTTCTGCTGATCAAAACTCTCGACGTCATTCCTTGATGTCCGCCGGGAACCTCATTGACGGACGCGCAATCGCGGAACAGATCCATTCTTCCACTGGCGAACGCGTTCAAGCGCTCAAGAAAAAGGGAGTAATCCCCAGCCTCGTCTTCATCCGTGTCGGAGACGATCCCGCTTCGAAGGTCTACGTCGGGATGAAGGAGAAAAAAAGCGCGGCGCTCGGCATCGAGAGCAAAACCCGAGTCCTTCCGGTCGACACGACGGAGGATGAGCTCCTCCGTCTGATTCACGATGTGAACGCCGACGAGAATATCCACGGAATCCTCGTGCAGGCCCCGCTCCCGAAACACATCCGCGAAGAGCTGGTCTATGCCACCGTCGCTCCGGAAAAGGATGTCGACGGTTTTCACCCGGTCAACGTCGGCAAGCTCATGCTCGGTGACCGCACAGGTTTTCGCCCCTGTACCCCGGCTGGTGTCCAGGAGCTGCTCATTCGTTCCGGCACACAAACGTCCGGCGCGGAAATTGTAATTCTCGGTCGCGGAAACATTGTCGGTAAACCGATGGCCGCGATCCTCTGCCAGAAGGACGAGCACGCGAACGCCACCGTCACGATCTGCCATTCGCGCTCGAAGCACACCGCTGAACATTGTCGCCGGGCCGACATCATCATTGCGGCGATGGGTGTTCCTGAATTTCTTAAAGTCGACATGGTCAAGCCCGGCGCAGTGATCATTGACGTCGGCGTGAACCGCATTTCTGATCCATCTGCAAAGAATGGGTCCCGCCTGGTGGGCGATGTTGATTTCGCCGCCATTCAACCGATCGCCGGAAAGATCACGCCCAATCCCGGCGGCGTCGGCCCGATGACCATCGCCATGCTGTTGCAAAACACCGTGACGGCGGCGGAGCGCGCGACGAAATAATTTCACCCACCTTGAGCCCCATCGAACCGAAGTAATGCAAGCATCCAGAATTCTCCCCGATCTCCAGTGTTCGCTCGTCTGCGAAGAAGTGCGGCAGGAAGCCAACGGGAACTTTTTCCTCATCGGCGTGATCAATTACATCCGCGTGCCAAAACTGCCCATCACCGCGCTGCGCCTGACGGTCTACAACCGCTGGACTGCCGGCATCGGTCAGTTCAGCGAAACGGTTCGTTTGATCGCCCCCGATCAAACAACTGAGATGCGCAAGGCGGAGACGAAGTTTCAACTGCAGGATCCCGGGATGCACGCCACCAACGTCGCCATCTTCGGCCAGATCGAATTCAAATCAGCAGGACACTATTACGTCGAAGTCCAGGTGGACGACGTGATGAAAATCCGCTATCCGCTGACGCTCATTCACCAACCGCCGCAGGAAGGTCAGGGCCAGCCCGGCCAACCTCGCGTGCAAGCGCCGGCAGAACCCGATTCGCCGGACGATTCGCAACCGCCGATCGGGTGACCACTCGACGCCGGGGCGGCGTCCGCAATGCCCAATGACCGATCGCGCACCGGAAGAGATTCCCCGTCCAGAATGGCAGCCGTTCACCCCGCGCGGTGTGGCCGGTGCCGCGTCCGCTCCTCGCTGGCAGATGTGGCTGGCACTCAGTTTGATGACTGCTCTCTGGTCGCTGATCCTGGTCGGGTTTCTGATCACCTGCTGGGAACCCGTCATTCGAACCGCGATCAGCCGTCTGCCGCCCAACGGTTATCTCCGTGGTGGCGTCTATTATCCGGCATCTGACGCGACCGACGTGATTCTGGCGGAAAATCCGTGGCTCGCAATCAGCATTCGCTGGAGCCCGGAAGCCGTCACCGATCAGGCGTCCGATGTTCGCGCGACACTTCAGATTGATCGGATCCGACTTTGTTCCATCCTCGGCTGCACCGCCGTTTTCTATCACAGCCTGGGTGATCGTTCCCTCGGCCGGGCCGATACCGAAGCGTGGTGGAACGCCTGGCGTCCGTTCTTTCTAACCGCCATCGTGATCGCGAACGTTGCATTCATGTTCATCAGTTGGTGGCTGCTCACGCTTGCATACTCTGCGGTCGTACGGTTTCAGGCGTTCTACCGTGATCGACAGACGGACTTTGCCGCGTCGTGCCGTGTCGCGCAGGCGTCACTCATCCCCGGCGCGCTGTGGTTGACGGCGGCCCTGTTTTTTTATCAACGTGGCTGGCTGGATCTGTTCGGCCTGCTGGTCGTGTTCATCGCGCATGTTCCCGTGGCGTGGCTCTATTTCTCGCTGGCGATCCAGCATCTTCCGCTGCACGCGGCGGCGGCGGACGGCAATCCGTTTCAGAACGCCGATGCGCCGCAGCCCGAAAAGAAACGCAACCCGTTCGGGGGTGGAACGTGAGATTGCATGAAGCGTTTTCCTTGATTACTTTTCAGCCATGAATTTTCTGCCTGCCCGCCACAACGGCGCGGCCCTGACGCTTTGTTGCCTGTTGATCGCGGCGGGTTGCACTCCGCCTCCCGGCACGGGGACGACCTCCCCGGTCGAACGCTATCTCAAGTCCGGTCAGGCGCAGGCCCAGCAGAATGATTTTAACGGCGCACTGGCGTCCTACGAAAAGGCGCAAGCCATCGATATGAACAACGCCTCCGTGCATTACCAGCTCGCCCTGTTGTTCGATTCAGACCTGAACCAGCCGGAAAAGGCGCTCTACCATTTCACCCGCGTGTTGGAGATCAACCCGGAGTATCGCTGGTCCGACATGATCAAGGACCGGCTGCCCGGTCTGCGAATGCGGGTTTCCAGCGGCTCCATTCCGATGGTCCCCTGCCCGGAACTGGAGACAACAATTGTGCAGCTGCACAAGGATCTGGCGTCCAAGAACGAAGAACTGCAGCGTCAGGCCAATCAGATCGAGGAAGTGCGCCGCCGGTTCCAGACGTTGACCTCCGGAACCGCTCAAGCGCCCGCGCAACGACCACAACAACAACCGCAGCCAACCTTCACGCAGGCTGAAACTCCCGAGCCCCAACGCCAAGCTCGGACTTTTCCGACAACCCAGCCGCAGCCGCAGGAGCCCCGGACCATCGCGCCGGCACAACCATCCGCGAGCGACACATCCCGGCTGCAATACAGCCCGCCAAAACAGATCGCTTACAAGGTACTGCGAGGCGATACGCTGTACTCCCTGGGCCGCCGTTACGGAATCAGCCATAAAGAAATTCTACAGGCGAACCCGGGCCTCACCGCAGCCACGCTGCAGACCGGCGAGACCATTATCATTCCGGTTCGATAAATCATGTGGACCCGCCTCACAACGTTCGTGCTTGGGCTCTTCTGGGTCACGATGCTCGGAATGTTGTGCTGGTCGGAATTCGGCGGCAACCGCCATCTCGGAACGGGCGCCTCGATGGAGACGGTCTGGGAGAAAATTCTGACCTCCCCCGACACGTCGGCGCTCGACGTTCGGATTCAGAACACCAGCGTCGGCTATTGCCGCTGGGCACCGACCATCATCGAAGGCGGCGCGGCGTCCACCGGCAGCGAGGACGCCAAGAACCTCGAAGGCATGGTCCGGAAAGTGATCGGATACAATCTGGAACTCACCAGCAGTTTCAACCTCGTGGAGGATTCCGAACGCATGCGGGTCAACGTCACCGTCGATTTCAATCCGGACCGGACCTGGTCGGACTTGAAGATTGAATTCCGGAACGCCGAACACTCACTCGAAGTCATCAGCTCGGCCTCGGAAAGAAACCTCAGCTGGACGGCCGACGGCGAAACGATGCGGCTGACCTACGATCAACTTCAGGATCCCACCAAGCTGCTTGGTCGCTTCGGGGGTCCGCTCGCCGCGATGGCCCTCGCCAGCAATCCGTTCATTCCGAAGGGGACCGACGCGACCCGCCTCGCCTCGAACATCCAGTGGGAGGCCAACTACGGCTGGATTCGCGTTCTGAACCAGAAAGTCCGGTGCTACGAACTGCACACGAAAGTGCTGAACCGGGACATCAAAGTATTCGTGAGTCTGGTCGGAGAAATTCTGCAAATCCAGCTGCCCAACGGCATCGAACTGGTCAACACGACCGAGACCCAGATGTAACCCCATGATCGAACTGAAGAATCTCGTCAAAAAATTCGGAGACCTCACCGCCGTCGATGATCTTTCGCTTATGATTCCCAAGGGCGAATTCTTCGCCGTGCTCGGCCCGAACGCCGCCGGCAAGACGACCACGATCAAAATGCTGGCCGGGTTGATCAAACCCGATTCCGGACAGGCCTTGATCGGCGGCTACGATGTCCAGGAACACCCGCTCGAGGCCCGGCGGCGGCTCGCCTACGTGCCGGACTTTCCGTTTCTTTACGACAAACTCACACCGTGGGAATTCCTGCGGTTCACCGGCCAGATGTTTCAAATGCCGGATGCCCAGATTGAAAAGAACGCCCGCGAACTCGTCCGCCGTTTCAGCCTCGAAGAGTTCATCAAGAAATCGATCGAAGGCCTGTCGCACGGCACCCGCCAGCGCGTCGCCATCGTCGCCGCGTTGCTTCACGATCCCGAGGTGTTCGTGATCGACGAGCCGATGGTCGGCCTCGATCCGCATCACGCGCGCGTCGTGAAGGACGTGCTGAAAGAACGCTCGCAGGCTGGTATGACGGTGTTTCTCTCTACACATCAACTCAGCGTCGCCGAGGAAATGGCGGACCGCATCGGCATCATTCATCGCGGTAAGATGATCGCGCTTGGCACCCACGACGAGCTGCGTGAAATCGTCGGCCACGAAGGACCGCTGGAACAGGCGTTTCTCACGCTCACCGCCGAGGAGTCCGACAAGGCCGTCGAACTGGAAACCGCCAAATAGGTTCGTGGAAATGCCCCGCTGCCAGCTCCGAATCACCCACTCGAGAACGCGAAACCGTCACTCATTTTTTTCATCATGACCATTGCTGAACTGCACCAGAACGAAGAACTGCGGAACACGGAATTTCCCGTCACGCGCAACAAAGTTTTCATGGCCCACGCCGCCGTCTGTCCCCTGCCCCGCCGCGTGTCACAGGTGATGCAACGGCAGGCTGAACAGGCCGCGGAGGACGAGCAGGAACAGGCCTTTGGCCACGCCGATCTCAAGGAAACCCGGATGGTCGCGGCGGAACTGATCGGCGCGGATTCCAGCGAAGTGGCGCTGGTCGGACCGACCTCGCTGGGCCTGAGTTTCATCGCCGCCGGGCTTGAGTTTCGTCGCTCGGCCAACATCGTCATCTACTACGAGGACTATCCGTCGAACGTCTATCCGTGGATGGCGCTCGCGGCGAAAGGCGTCGAAGTCCGGTTGATGAACGTCAGCAAGCTCGGTCGCATTCGTGACATCGACGTGCTGGGTCAGATCGATGAGAACACCGCCCTGGTCGCGCTGGCGTCGTGTCATTTTATCAGCGGCTGGAGGATCGATTACAAGTCCATCGGCGAGGTGCTTCGCAAACGGGGAATCCTCTTCTGCGTCGATGCCATCCAGACCCTGGGGGTGTATCCGATGAACGCGAAGTATGTCGATTTCCTGGCCGCCGACGCCCACAAATGGATGCTCGGCCCGTGCGCCGCCGGCCTGCTCTACGTGCGGCAGGAGGTTCAGAGCCAGCTCAAGCCGACGGTCTTCGGCTGGCACAACGTGCGTTGCCCGGACTTCGTTGCGCAGGGAGAAATGAAACACCCGCCCGACGCGCGCCGTTACGAGGCCGGCAGTTTCAACATCGCGGGCTACGGCGGATTCAAGGCGTCGATGGAACTGCTCCTGGAAATCGGCGTGGAAAACATCACGAACGAACTGCTGCGCCAGCGCAATCGCACCATTCCGAAACTTCAGGAACAGGGCTGGACCGTTCTCAGCGCCGACGCCCCGGACAAAAACCAGAGCGGCATCGTTTCGTTCAGTCGCGACAATTGTGATCTGGTCGCGCTGCACGCCGAACTTCTGAAACGAAAGATCGAGATCAGCATCCGCACGGATCGCGAGCGCCAACACTACCTCCGGATCTCGCCGCATTTCTACAATACCGACCGTGAAATGGATCAGTTGTTGGACGCGCTGAAAGAGCTGGTCTGATTGGCGGTCCGCCGTGAGATCGGACTGAACTGCGAACTTGTCAGCGTTGTCCAACTGGCTATTGTCCGATCCATCATGAGAACGCGAAAGGCCAGCGCTTGTCATGATGTAAACGGCGTTTGGCCCAAAAAATACTGTTAGCCGAAGAAGATGACTTTCCCGAAGTGGACACGATCAAAATGGCTTCGATGGTTTTTGCTGATCGTTGCTATCCTCGTGATTCACGAAGTCGCACATCTCGCCGTGGATCAGTGGCGTGGTCGAACAATCGCGAAGAAAGCAAGGCTACCGCAGCTACCTTCTCGAGCGTGGATTACCTTCGCTCACATTGACGGCCACGGTCTCCTTTTTGAGGAAGTCTCAATGGGATTCACCGCACCCTCAGCACAAATGGACGAATGGATGAAGGCAGTAGATCATTGGGATTCAGGGCAATCCGGATCCGAAGCAAGCGTCCTTAATTACTCGGTTCGTAGATGGGGCGTGACTTCAGGCGTAGATTTCTCTGCCACGCTCAGCTACAAATAACCAGCGTCAGGCAACAAGACGTCGATCCCAACGCCTGACCCGTAGCCAATCAATCGGTAGGTAGAGGCTCCTGCCGAACCCATTTCAAAGTCCCGGCGGGACGGCACGCATTTGGTTTCGCTCCGATGGAGCTTTGATCGGGGCTCCGCGGGAGACCGAAGGTCGGCTTCCATACGCCCTACCGATGAAAAAGTCGGAAAGCGCGCCCCGGTGCGGACGAACCGGACGAACCGGACGAACCGCTGTTCGATGTTGACGTTGACCGTTTTCCGGTTCACCGGTGTCCATTCGCCAGCCAGTTGAACACCTTGCGGTTTGGCGAAACCCGGTGTTGGCGGCGGCCCCATTTCGCGCCACATCTGGGCCGGAAATTGCTCCCGATCCAACTCGATGGATACTGCCAAAAATGTTCTCGACCGGATCGCGCATCTGATCACCAGCGTGCGCGATTCCAAGGATGTGGACGAACTCCGCATCGTCCAGCACCAGATCGAGGTATTGCAGCAAGAACACCTCGCCACTCAAAAAGAGACCCGCAAGGTCGCCGCCGAAAACCTGGAACTCGCTTCCAAGGTAAAAGTCCTCGAACAACAGATTGCGCGGCTCAAAGTCGAGGGAAAGGAAATCGTCGCCGGGCCGGACGAGTTCATCGAACACCTCGGCGTGTTGTTCAGCCGGAAAGCAGGCGGGCGATATCTGCGCAAGCCGTTCTGCCCAAAGTGCCAGCGCGCCATGAAGGAGGTTTCACCGCAGCTTCCCTTTACCTGCAGCGGTTGCAAAACGTCAACCCCCTTCAAGGCGTCGGAAATCAACGACGTCATTTTGCGACTCGAAAGGAGTTAGCCCGAAGACGGCGGTTCCACCGCAGATGGACACGGATGGACGCAGATTCGGAACGAGATACGGCGTTGTTCGAACAGGAGGAAACGGAGAAATCTGGCGTGAGTATCCTGTCGCCGCTCCGCATGGGGTGGAGCCACCGATCGGTGCATTACTGATGAGAGCTCAGGATAGACGACAACGCCCCGTAGCGCAGATTGGCAATCTGCCGTAGCGCCGCATGGCATTCGGCTGAGCGCACCAGACCGCCCAGATCGTCCCTGATGGGAGAATCGCCATGCAGGCTGCCAGCCTGCGATACGGCAGAATACCATTCTGCGCTACGGAATCGGTTGCACGCGTTTCCGCCTTCGCTTCCTTTGCGCCCTCCTGTTTTAACACTGGGAGAGAGGACGGGACAACAGCCTCCAAAACCTTTCTTAGAGACCGGGGCTCGCAATGCCCATCACGGACCGAGCGGAGCGACGGTCCCTACCCTCCGTCGGCAAACCTCTCGTGCTTCGAACCACTGTCCCTACCCTTTTTTTGCAGCAAGCCATATGATCACCATCTTCAGACATTCCGGCGTTTCGAGGACGACGACGAGCACGAGAGCGAATTCACGATAACTCGCATTCGCCGGTCAGCGGTCCCGTGTCCAGAGGGTTTCCGGCAGCATCAGAAGTGATCCCAAAAGAAACCCGATCGCGCCGAGAAGCGTGAACGTGACGGAAATGCTGGCCGCGTTGAACTCCGGCGAGTGCGGCGGTACAAACGCGAACACCGCCGAGATCATGAATGCCACGCAGCCGAGCAAATTGGCAAACGTGATCCACCACGACAGTGAGCGCGGCTTCCACGCCCAGTGCGCGTGGCATGTTTCGATGAACGCGAGGTAGCCGGAAACCAGAAACAGGATTGATCCCACGAAATCCGGAAGCCAGACCGCACGATCTTGCTGAAGCCAGTTCAATCCCGGAAGCATCGCGTCAAACGTGTTCAGGTTGAACAAAAGCGTTCCCGCGAACTGCAACGCGCTGCTGAGCCAGCCAATATCGCGAGGCCGCCAACCGAACCAAACCCGTCGCGTGGATGCTGGTTTGTCGTGATTCGCGAACTCCGCCGCATTTGCAGTTTGAAAGAGCTGGAGATAGGCGGCAGTCGTGAAGGGAATTGAGCCGGCGAAGAAGATCGCGTTGACGGTCACGGAATCGAGAGACCACATGCGTGAGAGTTCCGGCACCAACGTCAGCACGCTTCCCAAGGCAAAAAGCGCCGAGCCCAGCGCGAACACGGAGCCGATCCACCAGTTCAATTCTCGGGGCATCCAAAGACATCGCCGCAATGATCGGCGCTGAATGTCAGCCCCACCCGCCAGCAGATTCTTGCGATGATGCCGCGAGTGCAGGACGGCTTTCGCTCCGTCCGGATGAACGAGAACCTTGCGCGTGACGAACGGCCACGGACCGGTGGATTCAATGACCGCGTCCCGCCCCGATGATTCGCCCGGTGGATTCACAATGCCTGACTTGCCGCAACGTTGATTGTGGGCACCCGATCAGTGATGGAACCCGGCTCCCTCCGCATCAGTCAGCGGTTTCGGCTGCGGGTGGACTTTGAAATAATCGAGCGCCTTTTTCATGTCCTCGATCAGGAGCATGCCAAGATCGCGGCTGACGCCGTGACGAACGAGAATCCGCTGGATCGGCTGGTTCTGGCAATTCGCCGGCAGCGAATACGCGGGCACCTGCCAGCCCCGCGTGCGCAGCCGGTCGGCCATATCGTAAAGGCTGAAACCGGATTGCGCGTCGTCCTTCATCTTCCAACACAACGCGGGAATGCCGCCGTCCATCTCGCCGTCGTAGATGATCTCGAACGGTCCGAGTTTCGCAATTTGCTTCGACAGGTAATGCGCCGTGTCGTAGCACGCTTTGTGGATCTTGCGATAGCCTTCCCGACCGAGGCGGAGGAAGTTGTAATACTGGCAGACCACCTGACCGCCGGGCCGCGAAAAATTCAGCCCAATGTCCCGCATGTTGCCGCCGAGATAGTTCACCCAGAAGACCAGCTCCTCCGGCAGATCCACCGCTTCACGCCAGATCACCCAGCCCACACCGAGCGGTGACAGGCCAAACTTGTGGCCAGACGCATTGATGGACTTGACGCGCTCGAGCCGGAAATCCCATTCCAGTTCCGGCGCGCAAAACGGAGCGAGAAATCCGCCGCTCGCGCCATCGACATGAATCGGAATGTCTAGTCCGGTCTCGGCCTGGTATTTGTCGAGGGCTTCGGCGACCGCCTTGACCGGTTCGTACTGGCCGGTGAACGTCACACCGAGCGTCGGCACCACGCCGATCGTGTTGTCATCGCAGCGCTTGATCACCTCATCGGGCGTCATCAGCAACCGCCCGTTTTCCATGGGAATCTCGCGATGCTCGATGTCCCAATAACGCGTGAACTTGTGCCAGCACACCTGCACCGGCCCGGTGATGAGATTGGGTTTGTCGATGGGTTTGCCCGCCGCTTTGCGCTTCGCCTCCCAGCGACGTTTCATCGCCATCCCGCCGAGCATGGCCGCCTCGCTCGAACCGGTCGTCGAACACCCGACGCCGTCCGCTTTGGCCGGGGAATTCCACAGGTCAGCCAGCATCCGCACGCAACGCGCCTCGATCTCGGCGGTCTGCGGATATTCGTCCTTGTCCACCATGTTCTTGTCGATGCACTCGTCCATCAACTTGTGAACTTCCGGTTCCTCCCAGGTCTGGCAGAACGTCGCGAGATTCTGGCGCGCGTTGCCGTCCAGCATCAGCTCATCGTGAATGATTGCGTAGGTATGCCGCGCATCACGTTCCCTCGTGGGAAATTTGGACTTTGGAACGCTCCTCGAAAGATCTCCCGAAGCGTAAGTGTCATCGTCGATCTGGTGTCGGGCTGGAATCTTGTCGTGCAATGGCATGATGGTCTGTTTCGCTTTCTTGATTTTGTGATTCTGAATCGCTCTTGAAAAATGTCGCCATGAGCGCCAACTCATCGCGCACCCATCTTGTCGGATGATCCGGATAGTTCAAGGCGAAGTGCGCGTGCAATTAATAACGCGCCGCATCTTGATACCGCCCCCGAGTTCCACCGCACCCCGGCGGAGCCGGGAGCAAAGTGGTGGGGGCATCCTGTCCCCACTTCCCCATTCGCGATGTCGTGGCCACAACTTTTCCAGCAAGGCCGAAGTTCAGCTTCCGGTCTGGAAACACGCTGCTGCCGCCTTCCCGCGTCGGCAACGTTTTCATGCCGAATCAGTGAACGACGGAGGAAAAACACGCGTGATGGTAGGGCAGCGTCGCTCCGCGCGCGCCGCCGGATGCCGGATGGACTCTCGTCCATTCCTGCGGGCATGACGAACCGGGTGCAATTTGGACTGCGGTGGCAAGCGAAGCGCGACACCGATTTCGCACGCGCTGGACCCTTTTATATTTCCAACCGCCCAGTCCGCTCAAAAGCGCCGTCGCCGCTGCGTTTGCCGGCGCATTCCACGACAGGCTTCGCCATCCTTGTGGCTCGTCCGGTTGATGAAAGAACGGAACCTTCAAAGCCCGAATCATGTCCGCCGTTTTCCTCGACTGACTTGTTGGACGGCGAACTTCCGCAAGAGCATCTTGCTTTGAGAGTGGCCCAGCACCGCCGCTTTCTGCAGCCAGTAGCGCGCCCACCGCAGACTTCGAACCACTCCGTCACCTTCCAAATAACTGAGGCCCAAATTGAACTGAGCTTTCCTGTCACCTTGTTCGGCAGCCCGCCGATACCAACGGACAGCTTCTCGGAAATCGACGGCGACGCCCACTCCTTCGTGAAGGCAATACCCAAGATCCCGTTGGGCAACTACATCGCCGCCTTCCGATACCATCTGACGCCCAACGACGGATTTCTGCGTACGCCATCGCCGTGGAGATAGGCGACCCCTAGATTGTATTGCGCGACCTCATGTCCAGCAACTGCGGCTCGCCGATATAGTTTCATGCGTGTTGCCTCATTGAAGAGGACACCGAAGCGGGATCTCGGGAAAGAGCGGATGGGTTCCATTGCCTCATAATAGCGGACACCGTGGCGAATGCCCGCCACGATGAGCAAAGAAACCCTGGACGAATACATCCCGAG
>JBDNGP010000031.1:0-4790 GCA_041689265.1 Verrucomicrobiota bacterium | reverse complement strand
GTGAATGAAGGCGTCACCTTCGATCCCGCCAACGCCCACCAACCCGGCAGCGGCCAGTATCATTACCATGCCAACGCGATCGCTCTTCGCGCGCTGCTTGGCGACAATGTGAACTACGATCCGGTGACAAAACTCTACCGCGAGAACACGAACAACCCGGCGTCTGCCCACTCGCCCATTCTCGGCTGGGTGCGCGATGGCTTTCCCGTTTATGGGCCCTACGGTTATGCCAACGCCACCAATCCCGCGAGCGCCGTGCGCCGGATGATTTCAGGATTCATTCCTCGCGACCTGAGCAACACCTCGGTCTCGAATCGCTCCACGCTGCCCGTCTGGGCCGGGCGCGCGCAAAACCGTTCGTTCACCCTGGCTGCGGCGCAGTATGGACCGCCGGTCAGTGCGACACGCCCGTTCGGCCGCTACCTGGAGGACAATGATTACCTCGGCGATCTTGGCTTCACGCTGGGCACGCAGTTTGATCTCGATGAGTTCAACGGACGCTTCTGCGTGACGCCGGAATTCCCGGGCGGCACCTACGCTTACTTCACCGCCATCAGCAGCAGCGGAGCCCCGGTCTTCCCCTACAACATCGGTCGCCAGTATTATGGTAATCCCTCGGGCGCGGCGATCATGGGCGGTGCCTATCCTGAGCCGGTGACGACGAACTTCGTGGGCGGTGGGAATTTCGTCCCGCGTCTGTTATCGCCCGGCTTCGCCAACGTTGGCGCGGACGTCACGCTCACCTGGAGCAGCACCGAAGGCGGCACCTACGTCGTCGCGGCCTCAACCAATCTGCAAACCTGGGCGACGAACATCGTCCCGTCCGTCACCGCCACCGGCGCCGTGGCGCGGGCCACGGAAGCCGGCGCGGGGACGAATCACGCGCAGCGCTTCTACAAAGTCACCCGCACCGCCCTCGCGCCTTACACAAATTAACCCCGGCATCCCGAGGAATCATGAAAACACCCATCCCGCACCACCCGCGCACCGCCAGGCTGGCCGCGTTCTTCTTGCTCCTCGCGTTGGTCGCACCCGCTAACGCCGTCACGAAAAACATCCTGCTCGTCATCGCGGACGACTACGGCATCGACAGCCAGCCGCTCTACAACACGAATCCCGCCGCGTCGTTCCCGCCCACGCCGAACATCGACGCTCTTGCCGCGCGCGGTGTGCGGTGTGCGAACGCCTACGCCTACTCGGTCTGCTCGCCCACGCGAGCGGCCATCCTCACCGGACGCTATGGCTTTCGCTCGGGCGTCACCGACGTGCTCGACATGACCGGAGCGCAGGGGATTTACACCAATGAATTCACGCTACCCGAAGTGCTCTCGCCGACGCTTCATTGTGGGAGCTTTGGCAAATGGCATCTCGGCGGCACCGCGACTTCGCCCAACTCCGTGGGCGGCTGGCCTCAATTCTCCGGAGCATTGCAGGGCGCACTCGGTCCGAACGCCACCAACTATTTCAATTGGACCAAAATCTCCAACGGCGTCACCCGCATGAACCATCCCGTTTACGCCACCACGGACAACGTGAACGACGCGCTCACCTGGCTCGGCGCGCAGGGCACGAACCGCTGGTTCCTCTGGCTCGCCTTCAACGCGCCGCACACGCCCTACCATCTGCCGCCCACGAATCTGTGCCCGCATTACGCCGGACTCTCCGGCACGGCGCAGAGTCTCCAGCAAAATCCGCGCGCCTACTTCGAGGCCTCCGTCGAGGCAATGGACACGGAGATCGGCCGCCTGCTGGCGAACATCAACACCAATGAGACGACCGTCCTCTTCATCGGCGACAACGGCACGGCCGGCCGCGTCATCCAGCCACCCTTTGTCAGCGGACGCGCCAAGGACACGCTCTACGAAGGCGGCGTGCGCGTGCCGTTCATCGCCGCCGGGCCGGACATCGTCAACCCCGGGCGCGTCAGTGACGCGGTCGTGCATGTCGTGGATCTCTTCGCCACGATTCTCGAACTGGCTGGAGTGAATGCCGCGACGGCTCTGCCGCGCAGCCTGCCCAACGATTCGCGCTCGCTCGTGCCCATCCTGCGCGATCAAACCTTCGCGCCCGCCGAGCCCGCCGTGCTGTTGGAAGATCCCAGTGACCTGCCGGCAGGAACATGCTTCGGCCGCGCCGCGCGCCTGGGACAATACAAGCTCATGGAATGGACCGGCGTGGCGGATGAATACTTCGACTTGTCCACCGATCCGCTTGAAGCCACGAACCTGCTCGCGCGCACGCTGTCTCCGACCGAGCAGACGAACCTCGACCAACTCCGCGAGAAACTCGCCGCGTGGACCAATGTGCCGGCGATCTACAGCCAGTCAGCGACCGGCGGCGTCTTCACCGTGGATGCCGGATGGTTCGTGAATCCGAACTTCTCGCTCTGGCGAAACCCGGATGTCGCGACGACGAACTGGCTGCGCCTCACCAACGCCACCGTGCAAAATCTGGGCGCAACCATGCGTCTCACCGATTCACAACCGCCCGCGACCCGGGCCTTCTATCGCGTGGTCAACCAATGAAGCGGGTTGTCCATCAGGCTTGGCGGCGCATCGTCGGAACGATGCGGTTGAACGAGGAACGGGAATCGCGGCGATGGCACACGGACGATGGGGAGCGCGGCATTGATGCCGCTTCAACGTCCGAACCAAAAGGGGCGCCCGGTTTGCATTCGACGCGCCTGACGTGTTTCACGTTGAAGCGGCGTGAACGCCGCGCTCCGGCCTCACTCGAACAGGATCGCTCTGGCTTTGGCGCCCGCTTCCTCGCGCTCCTCGTCCTGGTTCTGCTTCCGCTCGCCCCAGTGACGGCTGCCCCTGCGAACCACTCGTTGCGGGTCGAAGTCCTCCCACAATTCAACGGCCAGCCGCTGGTGTTCGATGCGCTCACCAATACGACGGCAGCAGGCCAGCGCATCGCCATCAAGCGACTGGATTTCCTGCTCTCCGATGTCGCCCTGCGCCGCACGGATGGTGCCTGGTTCGCGCTCTCGAACCGCTTCGCCTACCTCAGTGGCCGCGAAGGTCGCACGACCTTTTCGCCCGGCGCTCTCCCGTCCGGCCAATACGACCGTTTGCGTTTTCAAGTGGGCCTGCCGCCGACGGAAAACCACGCCGACCCCGCCGGGCTGCCGGCGGATCACGCGCTCAATTCCAACCTCAATGGACTGCATTGGAGTTGGCAGGGCGGCTACGTTTTCCTCGCCATCGAAGGCGACTGGATGACGGAAGAAGGCCGGGTCAGTGGATACTCCTATCATCTCGCCAGCGACCGGTTGATCACGACCGTTGAGTTGCCGTTGTCCCTGATGCTCACCTCCGCCGTGGACCTCCGCCTCGCGCTCCATGTGGATCAAATCTTCTCCGTCCGCCATCGCCTTCGCATCGACGAGGATTCAACCTCCACCCACTCCCGCGCCGACGACATATTGGCTGATCAGCTTCGGGACAATGTGGAGCAAGCGTTCTCCGTCGTGAGCCTTCGCGCTACGGCACCGTTGTCTTCCGTCGTTCCCCAGTTGAATCCGGTGGTGATGGCCTCCAACGCCACGCCGTATCGTTTCACCTTCTCGCGCCACTTCCCGCAACCCGCCTTGCCGCGTGACAATCCGCTGACGGAGGAAGGCGTCGAACTCGGACGCCGGCTCTTCCACGAACCGCGTCTCTCGATCAACAATCAGCAATCCTGTGCTTCCTGTCACCAAGCCGAAGCCGCGTTTACCGATGGTCGGCGCTACAGCATCGGGGCGGAAGGCCAGGTCGGCACGCGCAACGCGATGCCTCTCGTAAATCTGGCGTGGCGCAACTCCTTCTTCTGGGACGGCCGCGTCACCACGCTCCGCGAGCAGGTGCTGCAACCGATCGAGAATCCCATCGAGATGCACGAGTCGCTGACGAATGTTGCCTCCAAACTTCGTAGCAGCCGACGGAAGGAGGCTCCAACTAAAACCAACATCGATCAGAGCCTCCTTACGTCGGCTGCTACAAATGAAATGGATTACCCCGCACTCTTCTCTGCCGCCTTTGGCACACCGGACATCACCGCCGACCGCATCGCGCGGGCGCTGGAACAGTTCCTCCTCGTTCAAGTGTCGCACCACTCGAAGTTCGACCGCTCGCTGGCCGGCGAAGTCGAGTTGAGCGCGGAGGAGAAGCGCGGCTTCGAGCTGTTCCACACCGAATACGATCCACGGCGCGGGCAGCTCGGCGCGGATTGCTTCCATTGCCACGGTGGCCCGTTGTTCCAGAGTCAGAGCTTTGCCAACAACGGGCTGGACGCGGAGTTCACCGACCCCGGTCGCTTTCTCGCCACCGGTAAGTCCGGCGATCGCGGCAAGTTCGCCGTGCCCTCCTTGCGCAACGTCGCCGTCACCACGCCTTACATGCACGATGGCCGTTTCGCCACGCTGGAGGAAGTCGTGGCCCACTACACCACCGGCGTGAAGCACAGCGCCACTCTCGATCCGAATCTGGCCAAGCATCCCGATGGCGGCGTGCCCCTCTCCGCCGAAGATCAGCGGGCGCTGGTGGCCTTTCTGCGAACGCTGACTGAGGAGCGCTTTATTTACTGAAAACTAAGATCGAGTGACACTTTCCGTCGGTTGATGGCGATATACGCGGAGTGTTGAGACTCAACCCTCCGGAGGACATCTGTCGGAAGTGGATGAATCCGGATCCAGAAGTAAAGATCTCACATCTCCCCTGTGACTGGGTTGTTCCCGATTTGTAAAAGAGTCGCCCATTGGCGGGAACGGTCTCAATCGCGTTGGAGTCCTTCCCCTTGGCCGT
>JBDNGP010000030.1:0-3466 GCA_041689265.1 Verrucomicrobiota bacterium | reverse complement strand
GTGGTGTTTGAATACATCGAACCGTTCTACAACCGGTATCGGCCCCACAGCTCACTGGACTACCGCAGCCCGGTGGAGTTCGAGCAGATGATTTCCCGAACCGCCCCCGCGGGGGCGGTTGGGGAAGAAGGCAAAGCCGGCAACAAAGCCGCCTTTACCCAAAACTAAAAACCTGATAAACCAACAACAACAAAACAAGAGAATCTCAACTCCAAGAAACTCAGTACACTTCAAAGCTGATTCAAGTCAAGAATGCTTAAGCCGAATGTGCGATCATGAGATAGGTTTCCTCTGGAAGGATCTCAACGTAGCGACGTGCGAGAGGCGAGGGAATGGGTTGGAGTGGCAGCGCTACTGAGAACTGGGCGTTAGGCATCTGCTGGCGCGTATGAAGGTGGCAGAGCTTGTCAGTGAAGTAGTCGTTATTACTGATGAAAGAGTGGGCCAGAAGAATGGCATCACTTTGGGCTGCCATGAGGTAGAGCGCCCGATAATCGTCGCACTGATGCGCTTGTCGGATTGAGCCCAGTTGCACCCCGTCCTGCTTGCATAGTCGATACAGGTATTCTTCATAGACTGGCGGGAGATACTGAGAAAGGATAGGGTAGTCCACAAAGTCAGCGAAGCTGACCTTTTTTTTACTAAGTAGAGGATGTTTCTTTCGAACCCACCAAAGAACCTCTGTTTCTAAAAGGCTGATCACTTCGATGCTTCTTTCTTTCTCGAGAACACCGTTGAGTCCGATGAGTAAATCGAGTTCTCCGTCGGCCAGGAGATTCATCAAGCGTGTGACCGTTCCGATGTCCGTCGTGATTCTAACATTGGGATATTCGGTGATGAAGCGGGTGGCGATCTTCGGCAGTAGGGTGTCGGCGACCGTTGGGTTTAGACCCACCCGGAGCGAACCGAGATTAAGGGAATCGAGTTGAGCTAGTTTGGGTTTGATCGATTCGACCCCTTTGAGAATCCCTTTAAATTCTTTAAAAACCTGCTCTCCGTGTGGAGTGAGTACCATCTGCTTTCCATGACGCTGGAGAAGAGGGGCGTCGTAGTATTCCTCTAGAAATTGGATGCTACGGGTCAACGACGAGGGGCTGAGATGGATGTCACGGGCGGCCTGCCGAATCCCCTTCGAGTTTACAACGGCAATGAAATGGTGGAAATGGCGAAGCTCGATCATTGTTGTCTAAGAAACAACATATCGTGCCTGTATTAGCAACGATATTGTAGTTTTGTTGCTCGGAAAGCAACCAATTACTGATAGGTTTGAACTTCTAAAACGAATGAGGATCGAGCCTCTCCGCAACGAGGCCACTCCTAAAGTAAATTACCAGCAATTAGCAATTCTCAAAACCAACCAACCAATAATGAAGATGAATAAACGCATACTACGCACCGTGTCGGTGGCTGTAGGACTGATGTTCGCGCTAGCCGCTACAGCGCAGGACAAGAAACCCAACATTCTGGTCATTTGGGGGGATGATATCGGCACCTGGAACATCAGCCATAACAACCGTGGCATGATGGGCTACAAGACTCCGAATATCGATCGCATCGCTAAGGAAGGTGTCAGCTTCACCGATTACTATGCCCAGCAGAGTTGTACGGCAGGACGCGCTGCCTTCATTGGCGGCTCGGTGCCCGTTCGCTCCGGCATGACGAAAGTGGGAATGCCCGCAGCACCTCAAGGGTGGCAGAAAAAAGACGTGACCATGGCTACCGTCCTCAAGAGCCAGGGCTACGCCACCGGCCAGTTCGGAAAAAATCACCAGGGCGACCGCGACGAGCACCTGCCAACCATGCATGGCTTCGATGAATTTTTCGGAAACCTCTACCACCTCAATGCAGAGGAAGAGCCCGAGAATCGCGATTATCCGGGCGACATGAAACTGGCAAACGGGAAGACCTTCAGCGAGCAGTTCGGCCCCCGCGGAGTTATCAAGTCCAAAGCTGACGGCAAAGGCGGCCAGACCATCGAGGACACCGGCCCGCTAACGAAAAAGCGCATGGAAACCATGGATGACGAATCCCTCGCAGTTGCGAAGGATTTCATCAAGCGCCACCACGAGGCGGGCAAACCCTTCTTCTGCTGGTGGAACGGAACACGCATGCATTTTCGTACCCATGTGAAGCCTGAGCTCAAAGGCATCAGCGGAAAAAGCGGCAACGAATACCACGACGGCATGGTCGAGCACGATATGCACGTCGGCGAGCTTCTCAAACTTCTCGACGAACTCGGCATTGCCGACAACACCATCGTCCAGTATTCAACCGACAACGGCCCCCATTTCAACACTTGGCCCGATGCCGCAACCACGCCGTTCCACGGAGAGAAAAACTCCAGCTGGGAAGGTGCCTTCCGCGTACCTTGCTTCGTTCGCTGGCCCGGGAAATTTCCTGCCGATGTCACTCTGAACGGGATCGTCTCCCACGAGGACTGGCTGCCCACCTTTGCCGCTGCCGCCGGAGAACCAAAGATCAAGGAAAAGCTCTTGGCGGGTGCGACCCTCAACGGACGCGCCTACAAAAACCACATCGACGGCTATAACCAGCTCGACTACCTCAAGGGGAAAACCGATAAATCCCCGAGGAAAGAGTTTATTTACGTGGACGACGGTGGCCACGTCGCCGCGATCCGTGTTGGAGACTGGAAGGCGATGTATCTTGAAAACCGGGCCAACGGCCTCCAGATCTGGAAAGAACCGTTCGTAGCCCTCCGCACGCCGGACCTCTATAACCTACGCCGGGATCCCTTCGAGAAAGCAAAGATCGGCTCCAATACCTACGAGGACTGGTATATCGACCGTGTCTACCTTCTCGGCCCCATGCAAGTCGTCGCCAGTAAATTCCTCATGACACTCAAGGAATTCCCACCAAGTCAAACTCCGGGAGATTGGAGCCTCGCAACGCTCGAGGACCAAATCAAGAACATGACCATCGGAGGAAACTAACCACTAAATCACCAGGCGGGACGCACCTAACGGAGCGCCCCGCCCTTTTTTTTTCTCCCTTTTCCCCTCTCCGAATCCTTCAACGACGCCCTCAAGCAGTCCACCCAAAGAGCCAATTCCTGCCCGTCTTCTATCCTCAGTCCACATTGATGAAATTCCTAATCACCACCGTCGCCGAGTCATTTACAGAGTCAGTTCCAGGGACAGGCTAATAAGGCGAAGTTCGATCATCGTTCTATAAGAAGCAACACATTGCGATTTTATTAGCAACGTTATTGTAGTTTTGTTACTCGGAAAGCAACGAATTGCGATTAGACTTCGCGAATAGATCAACCGATTGCGGTCGGGTTCGCTCTCTCCTTTAACTCCTTATAATTAAGCCAAAATGAAAAAACTGATCCCACTAATTCTAGGCATGGTTCTGACCACCGCGCCCTTTATCGCTTCGGGCGCGGAGCAGGACAGGCCGAATGTCGTTATTCTTATCGCTGACGATATGGGCTACAGCGACATCG
>JBDNGP010000029.1:0-2914 GCA_041689265.1 Verrucomicrobiota bacterium | reverse complement strand
TCTCGGGATGTATTCGTCCAGGGTTTCTTTGCTCATCGTGGCGGGCATTCGCCACGGTGTCCGCTATTATGAGGCAATGGAACCCATCCGCTCTTTCCCGAGATCCCGCTTCGGTGTCCTCTTCAATGAGGCAACACGCCATAGGGAGGGTAGTCAATCCCACCTTGAACTTCTTTTGGAGAGTAATTACCATCCACACGAGGTCCCTTTCCCGTTATCAGCCCATTGTTCTTGATCGCTTGGACTAACCTGATTTTTTTTCTTGGGCATTCGCAATCTGGGCACGGCAAATACAGGACCTTGTAGCCGTCCAAAGTTGCTGCCCCTCCTGAATTCTTTTGCGAAGTCTCTGGCACAACAACATCGGGTACAGCCGTGATAATGAAATTGCCACAGCATTCCAATCCCAGCAGATCGAACGTGTTGACGGTGTCATTTCCGACATTGGCGAGCAGGTTCCCCCCACCCCGTTCCCCAATCGGATCCCGGTTCAGCCATCGGCCTGTTTCCGGGTTGTAATACCTGTAGCCGTAATAGTGCACACCCGATCCGGGGTCGCTGCCGAATTTGAAAAATTGTCGACTCCTCCGAGTTCCTACTCTTGGAACAGAAGGGAACCCGGGATGTTCAAAGAATCCGCCGGGGCGCATTTCCAAGTCTGATTTCAGACTCTCGACATTCTGCGTCCACTGGGTGCCATCAAGCATCTTTCGGAACCACGATAGCAACCAAATTACGATAGGCAAGCCGCTATGCACATAAGGAGCCTGCGGCGGGGTGGCACCGCTGGTATACTGCCTGAAGAGCCTGGATGCTGACTTTGGTGTAGATCTGAGTGGTATCAAGCCGGGCATGACCCAACAACTCCTGGATGAACCGAATGTCGGCTCCATTCTCCATCATGTGCGTGGCGCACGTATGCCGCAGCAAATGGCAGCTTCCCGCCTTCTGGATACCCGCCGCCGTCAACATTTGACGCACCCAGTTTCCCAGATATCCCGGACTAAACCTGCCTCCGTATCCGGACAGAAACATGGCCGGTTCATTCGTGCATGGCATCAGTATCGGACGTGTGTTCTCCAGATACCGTTTCAACCAAACAAGTGCTCGCTGTCCCACCGGGACCACCCGGTCACGGCCTCCTTTTCCTTTGCGAACGTGTATCTGTGCCGGGTTCATCTCCAGATCACTCACGTCCAACCCCACCAGTTCACTGCGCCGGATCCCGGTCGCGTACAATGTCTCGAGCATCGCACGTCCCCGTACCCCCAAAGGATCCGAACAGTCAGGCAATTGCATCAACCTTTCCAGTTCCTCCATCGTCAGGCCACGTGGCAACGATTGGGGCACCTTGCGGGGTAATTCCAGATCAGCAGCCGGATTGGCCTTGAGGTGGTTTTGGCGACACAGCCAGGAAAAGAACCTCTGTAGAGCTCCCAACCGCGCACGTTGAGTCGTCACCCCCAGCGGTTGACCATCAATCTTGCGATACCGATAAAGCCAGCTCTGATAACATTCCAAGATCGGCTTCGTCATCTGGGCGGCCAGACTCAGGTTTTGTTCTTGTGCCCAGCGCAGGAACCCGCGCATCGCCCACCGATGGGTTTCCAACGTGCGTTTGCTGTAGTTGCGTTCCTCCAGTCGCCTGGACCATTCATCAAACAGACTAGCCAAGCTCCGAATCCTTCCTGAGAGAACTCACCCCTCAAAGTCCATCGCGGACCGCGTGGAGCGACGGTCCCTATCTTTCGCAGGCAATGCCTCGGAGCAGGCAGCTTCGAAGCACATTGCCAATAAAAAACGCCGCGCTGGAATTCCAACGCGGCGTTTTTGTTAAGTTGATTGCTTACTTCGCAGCGGCAAGATTCGCGGCAACTTGATCCCAGTTGATCACGTTCCAGACGGCCTTCAAGTAGTCCGGACGACGATTCTGATAGTTCAAGTAGTAGGCATGTTCCCAGACATCGATGCCGAGGATCGGCGTGCCTTCGCAACCGGCGATGGCTTTGCCCATCAGCGGGCTGTCCTGGTTCGCGGTGGAGCAGACTTCGAGCTTCTTGTCCTTGTTGACGATGAGCCAGGCCCAGCCACTGCCAAAACGCGTGGCGCCGGCGGCTTCCATCTTGGTCTTCAATTCATCGAAGCTTCCAAAAGCAGCATTGATCGCGTCGCCGAGTGGGCCAGTGGGAGCGCCGCCGGCGTTCGGGCCGAGGACCTTCCAGAAAAGCGAGTGGTTGGCGTGGCCGCCACCATTGTTGCGGACCGCACCGCGGATTGCGTCCGGCACGGAAGCCAGATCACCGATCAGTGCTTCGATGGATTTTCCGGCGAGCGCGGCCTGGCCATCCAGTGCCTTGTTCACGTTGGTCACGTAGGCGTTGTGGTGTTTGCCGTGATGGATTTCCATGGTCTTCGCGTCGATGTGCGGCTCAAGCGCCGTCGGTGGGTAGGGGAGTGCGGGTAGTTCGTATGCCATATTTTTTTATTTCAGGTTCAGGTGCGAAATCCGAACGGCCCCGCCCGGATTTCAGAGAGGAGCGAACCATAGCGGCAGCTGCGGGGTGTGACAAGTATTGGCCGTGGTCCGGACAGGAAATGTTTGGTGTCGATTTGGCCGTCGACCTGCCGAACCGAATGTTGCAGCCCGGGAAAAAGCGCCGGGTGGGCTGAATTGGCGGCGATGTCGGACAGCGCCGTCAGTCCGGCTTCGCTGTAGAGTTCCTTGCGGGGTTGGATTGTCCGTCGACGTTGTCGCGTTTCCCTCCAAATGACTTTCGGCGCGTTTTTGAATCAATGACCTCAGGAGGCGAATAATTACGCTACGGAGGAGGCGGTCATTGTTAGGTATGGTTTGTTTTTGGTGCGCCG
Organism: Verrucomicrobiota bacterium; assembly: GCA_041689265.1. Taxonomy (GTDB): domain Bacteria; phylum Verrucomicrobiota; class Verrucomicrobiia; order Limisphaerales; family RI-55; genus JBDNGP01. The sequence continues at coordinate 46 of JBDNGP010000029.1, read as the reverse complement.
GTTTTTGGTTTTCTTCCCGGCGCCGGTTTCGCTGGGCAAGTTTCTT